>JAUHYX010000281.1 GCA_030426285.1 bacterium | reverse complement strand
CTCTTCATCGAAAAGAACAAGGAGTACTTGGCTGAGGTGTTTAGCAATATTGACTGACGAGCTAAATGTTGTTGCAAGTGGTGGCAACATTGAACAAGTTTCAGACAACGTCGCGTTCTTCTGACGCACTGGGAAATCAGTTGCAAACAGCAGTGGTTGTGCTCTTGATATGTGTGGAGTACGTTCTGCCATTAATAAAAACAGTACGCTGAGCTTGTGAAATAAAATTGACTCTTTGGAATGTATTTTTTGTTTCTTAGAACCTCCGGCCAAGCGTTGTTGGTATGATACCAAGCCACGTCTACTTTGGAGATTAAAGTATGTTAAAACTAAAAGGTTTGCTAGTGTTGTGCTCCTTCTTGGGTACTTGCGCGCAGTTTGGGTTAGCCAATACGCATTCGGCGTTTGGTGTAACCTTCGACTGCAATAGTGAGTTGTTCACAGTTGCTATTCACACAAGGTCTCATGTCATTACTGTAGAGGATATTGTTCATGACAATGCTCCACTTGTCGGTTCATTTGGAATAGATGGATCAAACGTGCCTCTATACTTGCTCAACTCACAGAATATGACGACAATTGGAGCGTCTAGGCTCGACACCTTGCGAAGTGTGCTTCGCGAAAAGTTTAGATATAAGTTGACAATAAGAATAGACTCAACAAACAAAGGATTGAACAATAATGTTTATCGTTTTCTGCACAAGTGTGATTCTACCACAATTCTATTGGTGAGTGGTCAGACATTGCAGCTTGATAGCATTGCAATTCACGCGTTTTTAAGAATGCGAAGATGCCACTTTAGAAACTCAGTTTTTATGAGCCGTGATGACAGTACCATACCAGATTCCAGCACAATTTCACACCTATGGTTCGAAGATTGTATTGTTGATCAGGCTCAGGGCTTTAGTGAGCTGTGTGATGGGACGGAGGAATTGTTGCTTGAGAACGTGCGCAACTCGAAGGGCAGGGTTTTTCTACCTGAGCTTGCGACAAGGAAAAATAGAATTACGATTTATGCAGATTGTCTTGATGCTCGCCACTTTCAAAGAATGAGAAATTGGAGTGTTGCAACGCTCAGCGTCTTTGAGTCTTGCAATGAGTTATTTCCAACTGTTCTTTTGGATATTGAAGGCATTCAGAGAATTGTGTATAGAGGACAACTGACGGGGTTTGATGATTGGAGCCATGTGAAGTACCGGAATATTTCGCTGAATTTGAATGGCAACCAGATTTCTGAGTTACCGAATGGTTGGGAATATCACTTCGCTTACAACAGTATTGACAACACACTAGATGACAATCCGCTAAGCGAACGATTTGTGAGATACTTGATTAGTCAACACAGAAGTTTTAGACTCCCTCTAGGAGGCTGGCTTTTGCCATATTTGGAGATTCGACCGAGGTAGTCTTGAAAGTGTACCTGCGACCGGCTACTACTCTTTTCTCGCGCGAAAAGAGATACTCAATGGTCGGAGTGATAACCCGAACCTGGAAATCGGTGTTTTGGACGACCCTAAAGACCAACACGCAATTTTCCGAGGTTTCCATTATTTCACATGGTAGTTGTATGCAGATTAGATATTGGATGATGTTGAGTGTGCTTGTAGTCTTGATCGGTTGTTTTTACCTGATTTTAGATGACTCAGACTCAGACTCAGACTCAGGCACAGGTTCTCTGGTAGAAACACCGATGCTATCGGTGGATTCTCTCTATGTTTTATTGCAAAAGCAACAAGTGGCGAATGGTAGTTGGGTATTTGAGTCAAGGCTACGAAAAAGGTGGAGCGACTATAAAGGCTTTGAGGCAAAGGGAGATTACGTTCTCGCTTCTAAATCAAAGCCGGTAAGTGCCCCGCAGTATGTTGCCGCCAATGGTGTCATTACCACTCGCTCTTTCTTAGGGGGGAGAGGACTCAAGAACAAGGAGAGAATGCTGAAGATATTTGGAACTACTAACGTTGATTCAGCTCGTTATTTGTTCAAAAGCACCTCCAAGATGTTGGTGGAATATAATGTTTACGAAATTCACTCTTGGCTAGAAAAGTACCCGAATACTGTATCCACATTCGATTCGTTGACATACCTATACGGCTACACGGAACTAGATACGGTACCAAGTGATGTGGATGCATCGAAAATTCAGTATTCAGCAGACAGTCTCTTTTGGCTTGTACCCCTGCCGTGATAATGCATATAGTGTTGTTGGCTTGCTCAGCAAAAGACAGAGTTCACGTTGTGGGGCAAAAATAGTGAAGGAACATAGATGACATACGTCAAAAGACATCTGATTTGGCCAATTTCAGGGTTGGCACTGTTTGCTTTCTTTGCTGTAGCAGAAGCATTCGAGAAAACGTCTTATCAAGGCAGCAACAAGCAGGTACAAATATTGTGCTACGACAAAGCGTATGTAGATAATGACTTTATTGATCCTGGTTTCCAATTTCGTATAACCCCATACACAGTTGAGATGTTTGAATCGGCTCTGGACACAAAGGGGGTTAGCTTTTCCTATACTATTGTAGATTTCTGTTTGTCTGGCAGGGAGGTGCCTGAAGTCGGCGACTACTACTACGATACTCGTGTAATTTTCACTGCGGATACTGTGCCAAGTGACACAGTGTATATTGATCGTTTTGGTGTTCTTCAATTTGATTCGAAGTACTTTCAATTGGACTACAATCAACACAACGCATTGCGCTCTGGGTTGATCTTTTTTCAGAACAGGTAAAGCGCAAAACGCATGGCTCCCGATTGAAAACACGATTGTTTCGAATCACGGTGTAGTTCATTCGATTATTGGTCCACCGTATGGGGCAGTACAGTACAGTGGGACTCGTGTTTTTGCTTACTCCGTGTTGTTGATTTGATTATGCATTATTCACTACTCAGCTGTAAAGAACTTAATATGTGTACTTGGTTAGTAATGTGCGTCGCCCATTTTGTCCTTGTTTTTCTTAGTTGGTTTTAGCAGGTTCGTCGCGTCAACCTTTCTTACAACTAGGACTCTCTGTTATGCTGTCAAAGTTAATTGCCTGCTTGGTGGTGTGTTGCCTGTATGTTTCGCATTCCTCTGATACAATTCAAGTTAATCAATCATATCCGCCGGTAACATCATATTTAACGCTCTACAAAGGCCATTTTAATCATGATTGTTTGCTCGATACTCTGATTGGTGAGACTGACTATCGAGGCATGTTTAACCCAAAAATGATCAAGTGGGGGCAAGGCGCCAATTGTCTAGATTCGGCCACAGGATTCCCTGCGATCCCCGATAGTTTGAAATTCGATACAACACGTATAGAGCTGCCTTTTTGGTCTGATATGCGCTATTCTGTGACAGTCCAGAATGTGAATCCTGGAAATGATTCATTGCCTGATGTCATTCTTTACATGTCTGGTGAACAAACCCCAGACATGTTATTTC
>JAUHYX010000040.1 GCA_030426285.1 bacterium | reverse complement strand
ACTCGGAATTATTGATGGTCCTACTCGTACTGCTCCATTGTACGCAGCTGACCGTCCAGCAATTTTCGACAACTACTGCTTCCTTGGTGATCTCGGTGCAAATCGCGACCAAGTTGCAATTCCAGTGACAATTGGTAACGGCAACCCATCACCTATCGCAGTTGGTAATGAAAACGACAACGAAGTAAGCAACGTAACTTTTGACTTTGATGCAATCACTGTTGATAGCATCGATGGCAACTTGTACGTATACGATGCTTCTCACTCATTCTACGTTGACTACAATCAACCAGTTGTTGTTCGCAACAGCTTCGGAACTGTAGTTGACACACGCGACATCTCTGATGTAGCTGATCGTATGGTAACATTGTCAGCTGGCCAGACTGCAACATTCACTGTTCAGTTCCGCCCAGCAACTCTGATGCCACCTTCAATGGGTACGTTGAGAGCATCTGTTCGTGTACCACACAACAGCCGCAACAACTCAATGGACTTCGCAGTTGAAACTGGTTCTTCTCAAACAAACAACTCAGGCGAAAACGGCGACGTTTACAAGTATCTCGAGTTGGCTGTAGAAGGAACTTCATTGCGTCCGTCAATCCGTATGGAGCACGGTAACGTAGCTGCAAACGGCACATATGGCGATCCAATCGTTCCAAACTCAACGTTGGACAACTTCAACTTGCCTTACAACTTCATGCCAGGTGTTTTTGCTGGTGATTCTTCATTCGTACCATTTACTCTTCGCAACACGCAAGAAGTTGGTACTTCAAATACTGGTGCTGACTTCTCAACAGGTCAGATTGGTATTAAGAGCATCACAATCGAAGGCGTAGACTTCCCTGACTTTGAAATTGTAGGCTTCAACTTGCCGGTAGGTACAATTGAACCAAACATGAATGTGTGGCCAGTAAACATGGGTGCTAATGCACTTGCAACTGGAAAACAATTCATTCAGTGGACTGTTGATGTGCCAGGCTTTGGTGAAATCGGAACTCCATATGTTCTCGATCGCAATCAGATGGATATGGAAGCAGTTTCGTTGTACGTACACTTCAAGCCTCGTCGTATGGTAGGCGGAGACTACAAAGAAGTACGCAACGCAGTTGTTCGTATCGTGACTACTGACCTTTGTCAGCCAGAACTCGTTTACAACATCACTGGAAAAGTACTACATGCTGACCTCGCGTTTGACATGGAACAACTCGACTTCGGTAATGTTCAAGTAAATGATGTTGCTCAGCGCACATTGACAGTAACAAACAGCGGTAACTTCCCAGCACACTTCAAAGGTGAAGCAGTTTGGGTACCTGGTACTCCAATGTACTCACACAACTTTGTTGAGTGTTATGATAAGCTTGGAATTGAGTGGTTCAGTACGAATCCTCCACACAACTTCAGTGTTGTATCTCCAATCTTGACTCCAATTAATCCAGGCGACAGCCGTGAGTTCTACGTTCAGTTCGCACCAAGCGAAATTGGTCGTAAAGACGCTACGTTGTCTATGACGTATATCCCAGAAGTAATCCCTACGATTGCCAATGGTAATGTTCGTCAGTTGGAAGTTACTGGTCGCGGTGTTGCACCAGTTGAATTGACATTGAACCCACGCAACGGAATCTTGAACTTTGGTAACGTCTTCATTGGTTCTTCTGAAACAGAAGGTGTGACATTGTCTAACGATGGCAATGCTGCAGTTACTTTGGTTATGGATCCTGCAATGGTTGGTGTATTCTCTTACAACCACGCTGCAGAAACTGTACTTCAGCCAGGTGAGTCTACAACTATCAATGTTTCATTCAGACCACTTGCTCTTGGCGAACAGCAGATTTCAATCATGGTTGAAGTACCAGATGCATTTGGTTCTCCAAGCTATGAGATCACTGTTCTTGGTAATGGTGTAAGTGCAACTGCACTTTCAACTAACAGCATTGACTATGGTGTTCAGCGTGTGTTTACTGAAATTGCAGAAGCAATGTACGTAAACAACGGTGGCGGTATCAACGCGGTTGACGTAGTATTTGAAGGTTTCACTGGTGTAAACGCAACTGAGTTCTCATTGCGTATGAATGGCTCTATCATTAACGCTGGTTACAACTTCACAGTTGGCGCTGGTAGTGTTTCTGATATGTTCGACATCGTGTTCTCTCCGAATACATTGCCAAACCACCCATCTGATGAAAACCTCGCATCTGCACAAGCACACTTCTTGATCGACGGTGTAGCACATGTTGTTCGCTTGTCTGGTGAAGGTGCTGTTCCACAATTGGAATTTGCAGGTCGTGACGTACAGAATGGTGAAATTGACTTCGGTACAATTGCCCTTGGTGAAAGTGCAGAACGCTCAATCGATGTCCAGAACATCGGTCGCTTCCCACTTGAAATCAGCCAGTTGTTGGTTGTTGGTGAAAACAGCAACGACTTCCAGGTTACAAACCAAGCAACTGTATTGGAAGCTGGTGGTACAATCTCTGTGACATTGACAATGGTTCCTGGTAGTGAAACTACTGGTACATTGAACGCACGTTTGACAGCAGTTTCAAACTCATTGAACGCACGTAGTGTTGAGCTTTACGGTTCACGCGCTGTGCCGATGTTGACTTTGAGCTCTTCAAACATGTATTTCGGTCAGATCCGTGTTGGTCAAGATGCAGACCGCTCACTCGTGGTTGGTAATGCTACATCTCAGCCGTTGACAATCAACAGCTTTGATATCAACGGTGAAGGTCAGAACTCATTTGCAGTTGCCGGTACAAGCAAGCAGCTTCCTGCTACACTTGAAGCTGGTGAAGAGATGATGTTCTCTATGAACTTCCAGCCAAATCAAGAAGGTGACCAAGCTGCACGCATGACAATCGAAACGAACGAAGGTCAGTCAACAGTTGAACTGTATGGCCGCGCTTATGTTCCAGGAATTGCACATGACCGTCAGAGCTTGAACTTTGGTTCACTACCACTTGGTACGACTCGCACGCAGAAAGTAACTGTAACAAACACTGGTATCGAAGAAGTAATCATCACAAATGCTGACATCTCTGGTGAAGATGCATTGATGTTTGCAGCAAATATCAATACTGGTGTAGTTCTCCAGCCACAAGAATCACGTCAAATTTCAGTTGAATTCACTCCATTGACTAATGGTTTGAAGTATGCTTCTCTCGACCTTGAGACTAGCGTTGATACTGAAATCAATGTTGTTCTCTTCGGTGTTGGAGGTGCAGCTGCTATTAGCACTGTGAATGAAGTAGACTTCGGTATGGTTCAACCAGAATCGTACATCGAGCACGAGTTGACTGTAAATAACAATGGAGACGCTCCACTTGAAATCACAGAAGCAATTCTCTCTGGAGCAAATGCAGGTGACTTCGAAGTTGTTGCTGGTCTTCCAATTGTTGTTGCTTCTCAAACATTCACTAAAATCACCGTGCGCTTCCAGCCAGGTGCAGTTGGTGGAGCTACTCGTTCTGCATTGTTGAGCCTCGTGAACAACACAGGTACTCCTGCAGAAGTAGGTTTGAAAGGTAAGACAACTATCGTTGATGTAACTGGTGAAACTGAACTCGTAGATGCTCGCATCAACGAAACGTTCCCTAACCCATTTGTTGACGTAGCAACTGTTAGCTACACTCTCGACACTGATACTCATGTAACAATGACTGTTTACAATGAGCAGGGTGTTGAAGTAGCAACAATCGTTAATGACTTCATGGGTGCAGGTGAGCATGTTGCTGAATTTACAGCAGGCACATTGGCATCAGGTGTTTATGTTGTTCGTTTGCAGGCAGGTTCTACTACTGCAACAACAACGATGACGCTTGTTAAGTAAGCATAAAGCATAATCGCTTTGATAAAAAGCCGTCCCTTTTTTGAGGGACGGCTTTTTTTTAATTTGATACCTAGTTGTTGTTGAATGCTGACTCGGAGAACAAGATGACTTGGTACGAATTGCGCGAGTTGGTTTCTGAAGGTGAGTCTTCAACGCTTGAGTTCAAGCGAAAATTCACTTCATATGAAAAGATCGCAAAGGAAATCATTGCGTTTGCGAATACCAAAGGTGGCACACTACTTATCGGCGTTGACGACAATGGAAAAATAAAGGGCATTGAGAGCGAAAAAAGCGTAGAGGGTGAGATTATACATACATGTGGTTTTTATTGTGAACCGCCAATTTCAGTAGATGTAGAAATTGTCTCGCACAAAAAGAAAGACGTTTTTATTGTGTATGTCGAAGAGAGCAACTTAAAACCTCACTATGCTGTGAATCCCGACAATCCATCAGAAGCGTCTGTTGCGTACATTCGAGTTCAAGCTGCTAGCGTTCAGGCCGGTAAGTCAATGGAACGATTTATGCGAATGAATCGACCAGATTCTGAACCACTTACGCTGTCAGTTGGAAAACACGAACGCAGAGTCCTGGAATATCTTGAACAAAATGAACGTGTTACCGTACCGGAGTTTGCTGATATGTCAAATATCAGTTTACGCAGAGCGTCGCGTCTACTAGTCAGACTAGCTCGAGCTGGAATAGTAGCAATTCACGCCGATCAATCTCACGAATACTTCACATTGTATTAGCAAGCACAAAGTATGCAGTTTCTCAATCCGACAATTCTCATTGGTTTAGCGGCCGCTTCAATACCGTTATTGCTTCATTTACTCAATTTACGGAGGCTAAAGCGCGTTGAATTCAGCTCGGTAGTGTTCCTCAAGGAGTTAAAGAAGTCAAGAATTCGCAATGTTAAACTGCGTCAATTACTCTTGCTCATACTCCGTACACTTATCATTGCGTGCGTTGTACTTGCATTTGCCCGCCCAACTGTAGATTCTCAGATGCCCGGCTTGGTAGCCCATGCACCTACGAGCGTTGTGTATATTCTCGACAACACCTTTTCGATGGACATAGAGAGTGATAATGGCGTTCAATTTGTTCAAGGCAAGCGATTTGTAAAAGAAACACTCGAGCAACTACAGCAAGGTGATGAAGTAAGCTTTGTTTTGCTGAGTGATCCTTTTGACACCAGAATGCACGGTCCAACACGCAATCCGGAATTGGCAGCCGATTGGTTGCAGAACGTGTCTATTAGCTATCTCAGACCAGATATGGCATCTGCTCTCAATACAGCATCCAATATCCTAAAAACTGCCGCCAATATTAATCGTGAAATTGTCATTGTAACTGATGCTCAAGACAATACAGTGCCAGATGTGCAAGGTCTGCAAGAATCAGTAGAGGGAATCGCAGTCTATATCCATACTCTGAACGACGATGACGCAAGTGTTTCAAATTTGTCGGTAGACAGTGTATATATGCCTCGTCTGCAAATGCGACCTGATATTGCCACAGATGTTGTTGTTGGGGTAGCAAATCACAGCAACGTGTCATTTGATGGAGCATTGGTTTCGCTGTTTCTGGATGATCGTAGAGTTGCACAGCAAAACGTAGACATTGGTTCGAACACGTCTGCGTATCTGAATTTTACTGTGACCCCAAACTCAGGTGGAATTAACAATTTTCGCGTATTGGTTGAAGGTGATGCACTTGAACATGACAATGTGAGATACTCGAACTGCCTTGTTCCAACGTTTCCTAGTGTCTTGTTCGTACGCAACAGCGCTCAGAATGCTGACATTTCTTATTTGGAAACAGCACTTCTTGCAGATGGCCGTGATTCAAATACTGTGACAACTATCGCGGAGAATCAACTTGGTTCATTCCCGCTGGCAGAGTATGATGTGGTGGTTCTTCAGGACATAGATCTATCTCAGCAACAGCAACGTGAAGTTGTTTCATTTGTAGAAAGCGGTGGTGGACTTCTGTATTTTCTCGGCGAACGCGTTGCAAGTACGGATGAAGAACCAGCAATTCTGAAAAAATTCGGCGTCAAAGGAATTAGTTTTGAACAGTTTGGTACGCCTGCACGGTTTACCTCGATTGATAAACAGAATAGCTTGTTTACCGGCGTGTTCAAGTCTCAAGGAAATGTCCTAAACGAAGACCCTGCAGTAAACAAGGCGTTTTTGTTTGGCGACAACTCGATATTGTCAATAGGTCAACAGTCTTTGTTGACAACAGCGCAAGTTGGACGAGGACAGGCCATTGTATTTGGCGTTCCTGGAAACGGTGATTGGTCCCGACTACCATTTACTGGTGTCTTTGTTTCATTGGTCAACCGCAGTGTCGCCCTCGTTTCGGCATCACCGGATATGACTTTCGAAGCATTGGTAGGAGAACCTATCCGCCTTCAGTTGCCACATGGCCTCGTTCAAGGGGAGCTAGTCGAAGTTCGAGATGGAATCGAATCTACCCGCAAGGTGAGCCAATTCTCCACAGGAACATATGTTGTGTTGCCGGCAGCAAAGCAACCCGGAGTTATTGCACTGCAGTCAACGTCAGGCGAGCCCGTCGCCGTTGTCAATGTTAACGTTCAAAGTGACGAAAGCCGTGTTTCAATTGAGAGCACAGAGAAACTAGTGGATGGTGTTTCACAGTGGTTTGGCTCAGACAATGTAACCGTTGTAGATGCCGACGACGCGAGAGGTGGCGAAATCCGAACTGCTCGAGTAGGGACAGAGTTGTGGTCGTATGTGTTGATGTTGGCAGTTCTTCTTGCACTCTGTGAGATGACGATTGCTTCACGATGGAAATAGGTTTGTTTGGCAACATGCTTGCATTGTTTGCAGAAAACCCCATTGGTCAATATGTTGTGGCATGAAAGCGAAGGTACTACATACTCTTGTCTCAGTTGTTCTGTCAGTACTTGTTTGTAGTACGCACGCATTTGCACAGTTGCGTCTTGTGCAACCGGCAACTGGTGCTACGCTTGTTGCAGGAGAGACCACACAACTGCAATGGGTAGGGGAACCTCCCAACAGTACGATTGCTTTAGAGCACTTTGTCTTCAATGAGTGGACAACCGTTGCAACGGGAATCAGTTCGCCGTATGCCTGGATTGTTCCGTCGACAACATCTGCGGTATCGCTACGCCTAACAGCGAACGTTGCATCACCACCTGCACTGATTGAAGAGTACCCCAACGACGATATTGAGACATTTCACACGGCTTTTGAGACAGCTTCAGGCGACCATGTTGTTGCATTTGGCTTCGCTATCAATGGTCCACGCAAGGAGCATGTAGTTCGTGTTTGGGAAAGTGGCAACCCAGCCGTGGTTGTCAATGAATTTCGAGAGACCATTGGAGATCCTGCCTTCAATGATCTTGAAATTTACTCGCCTACGGGACTAGACTCACTCTTGTTCAGTGTTGGAACAGGTCTGCGCATCATACCACTGACATCAAACATAGGCAATGTCATTACTATTCCTGGTATAGAGAGTATATATGCCGTTGCCGTGCACCCAAACCGTCCAATTATAGCTGTTTGTGATAGAGATCAAGGCGATGGGGTTGTTGTTTACGACATGGACAATCGCGCAGTTGTTGCAACCTTTCGAACAAATGAGCAAACTCCGCTGTATTCGATTGAGTTCTCACAAACTGGTCAATACTTGTTATATGGTAGTGGGCAGCGGCTTATCGTACGAGACTGGGAGACAGAAAGTGACGGAGACGCTCCGTACAATGTTGTCGCGCCATTTCAAGGTTTTGTGAAAGACATTGCCCTGAGCGATGAATCCAACCGCGTGTACGCGTCTACCTATGGTGGTAGGTTGTATGAAATAGACATCCATGCAAACGAGGGAAATCAATTCGGACCCAACTTGTTTAGCCAATCTTGGCGCATAGACAGTCGGGAATCTGATTCTAGAACACTGGCTTCAGCGCTGTTGAGTACGACATCAACATTGACGGGCGAATTTTTTCAATTCAGCGCAAACTCGTCAACACCATTGAGTCAAACAGAGCATGGCGGTCGACTCTTTACCGTAGCCTACACTGCATCGGGAGAATATATTATTTCTGCTGGTGGACGAGAGAACAACAGTGCTGCAATGCCATCTATTATTAAGAAATGGACAGCGGGGGAGTGGTTCGAAGAATCTACCGAAGCGACATTTGATATACAGACACCGGCACAAATCGTGTTGCCACAAACTACGGCGACTGCTGGAGATAACAGTAGTCTTCTGATAACATTGCGCGGCGCACAAGACGTGGTTCAGAGCGGGGTTGATGTTCAGTTTCGAGCCTCTTTCACGTACCCATCGCATCTTTGGTATCCAACTTCAGAGCTTGTAGAAGAGCATTTGGCTGTTGGGCTTGGACGAAACCTCCTCACCATTGTCTTTGGTCCGGAGCACCTGCAACAAGACTCTATCATCGAAATTTCAGGAGTTGCCTTGCTTGGTCAACCCATTCGCGATGATTTGTTGTGGGAGCAGGTAAGTGTCGTACCTCAATTGCTCTCGTTCGATCAGATCAATGGAGACTACGGCATCTTTGAATCATGCATTACCAATGTTGCTCCGCAGCCCAAACCACAAATCAATGTTGTTGATCCACCATCTGCTTCTATATCTACCATACACATACAAGCAACATTCATACCAGCAGGCTCACAATTGGTAGTTACGGATTTAAACGGAAGAAGGCTCTGCGAACCACAAAGCCTTCCTGAATCATCTGAAATGCGTACCATACCCGTTGAAATACCCGCACATGCTGCAAAGTTTGTCATAGGATTGGTAAGTAGAACTAATGCAGTTCTTACATCTGTTCAGGTTAGCATTGTACCCTAGTCTCTCAATTTCGAAAGCAGTCTCAAGATTTCAATGTACAGCCACACCAATGTCACGAGCAGTCCAAAAGCCGCGTACCACTCCATGTTCTTCGGGTACTCATTCTTCACGCCTTTGTCGATAAAATCGAAGTCCAACAGCAAGTTGAACGCAGCAAGCCCAACCACGAAAAGGCTAAAACCGATGCCAATTACTCCACCTTCGTGAATGAACGACACCTGAATTCCGCCGAGCATGCTCAACGCGAAACTTACTGCATAGAGAAGCATAATTGCCCCAGTTGCAGCCATTACCCCGGTGCGCAATTTATTGGTGACAGGAATGATATTGAAACGGTAAATGGTGAGCATAATCAACAACACACCAAACGTGAGGCCTATAGCCGGCACAACAATTCCCGGGTACATGAATGACATTAAGGCAGACATGCCGCCAACAAAGAGTCCTTCAACAACTGCAAAAACAGGTGCCATCACCTTCGCAGTATTGGGCTTGAACGAAATGAAGAGCGCCATAAGAAAACCTACGATAGCCGAGCCATAAATAGGCGTCATGCTCGTAAGTTGTCCCATATTGTAGGCATTGTAGGTAAACAAAGCCGCGACAACAGTAATGACTAGCAGAATGACAGTCTTATTCATAGCACCGTCGGCTGTCATTATTCCTGCGGAAGAATCCATACTTTGCGCAGCACTTGAATTAAACATTGGATTCATTGCAATCCCCTTTTATTATTGAAATAGCAAAGCACAAAACTACCAAAAAAGACATGACAAAAGCAGAAATTGCAGCTGATATAGAACGCATTTTGCGAGAACTGTACCCGGAAACACCTATTCCATTGGATCACCAAGACCCGTTCACATTGTTGGTTGCGGTTCTCTTGTCTGCGCAATGCACCGATGAGCGCGTCAATACCATCACCCCTCTGCTTTGGGAGCACGGCACTACACCGCAAGCTATGATTGACCTAGGCGTGGAACAAGTGCAGCGAATCATTCGTCCATGCGGACTCTCCCCAGCAAAATCAAAAGCCATTGTCGGGCTGAGTGAAATACTACTAGAAGCGCATGGCGGGGAAGTACCGCAGACTCTTGCTGAACTAGAGCAATTACCCGGTGTCGGTCACAAAACCGCATCCGTAGTCGTATCGCAAGCATTTGGTCAACCCGCCTTTCCGGTAGACACCCATATTCACCGTCTGGCCTACCGCTGGAAGTTGTCAACAGGTAAGAACGTAAAGAAAACGGAACAAGATTTAAAGCGTTTGTACCCAGAATCGTCTTGGAATTCACTACATTTAAGGATAATATTCTTTGGGAGAGAGTATTGTCCGGCTCGCGGGCACAATCCAGAAAAATGCCCGATTTGTTCTAAGTACGGTCGGAAGTCTCTCTTCGCAACATCTTGAAGCCTCGAAGCATCACCATCGCATATGACACAATGTAGATTGTGCAGCAGCACAAATGTTCACCTAGTATTTCCCCTGACAACCGAATGGGGCGAGTTTGAGATATTTCGCTGCACTGAGTGCTCCGCTGAGTTTATCGACCCGAGTGTTGAGGTTGATGACAAGGCAATTCAGGCACACTTCTTTGATTCAAACCCGTATACGGAAAATCGGCAAGGCGTTTTGGATCGATACTGGCGCAATGAAGCTTCACACATACTGTCACTCAAACCTGATGGCGGTTCCATTCTTGATATTGGGTGCAATAGTGGTGATTTTCTATCTGTCTTAGATTCTCGCTGGGAAAAGTTTGGTGTTGAACTGGCACCAGCACCAGCAGAACAAGCACGCAAGCATGGCATTACTATTTATGACAAACCAATTGAAGAATGCTCATTCAAGAATCAGCGCTTTGATGTTGTGACTATGTTTGCACTGATTGAACACCTGCGATATCCGGAGGAAACCGTTGCCACAATTTCGAACGTACTCAAGCCAGGTGGATTGCTGGTGATTATGACAGGAGACGCTTCAGCATTCAAGAGTCGATTTCTCGGCAAAAAGTGGCACATGTATATTCCTCCTTTGCACCGATACTTTTTCACAAGACAGTCACTCAAGCAACTTTGCGAACAGTTTGACTTGCAAGAGAAGTCTCATCGATACACGTCCGGTGGAATGACATTCTCAAAGAATCGAGTGTTGCGAATTCTCGAAAAAGCCACACTGTGGCAATTGAGTACACTACCTGCTTTGCAACAAGTACCGTTTTACGATCACTACTATGGCTACTTTGTAAAGCAACGATGAAGCAGTTGAATAGAGCATTTTGTTTGTACTTGTGTTTGATGTTGGGTGGTTGTTGGGATTCATCACAGCCCCAGCAAGGCAAAGATGACGCAAGCCAAGTGGAAAACGAAAGACACATCCACATTGATACTATAGGCACTATAGTTGGTCGCTCTGATTTTGGAGCTTTGGCAAATACGGACTCAACCGTTATGCTTGTTGGAGGTAGAATATTTCAATCTCAAGGATGGCTTGCAACAAGCACTGTAACTGAGTTTGATGTAGCCTTAGGTGTTGAAAGGACGCTGCCATCGATGCACGTATCTCGAGCATTCTTTGATTGCGTTATGCTACATGACGGTAGAGTCCTAGTAGCCGGCGGCATAGATTCAATGAATGTTGTGTTGGCTTCAGTCGAAATATACGACCCTGTACAAAGAGCGTGGACAATAGTTGGAGAAATGAGTACACCGCGTTGGCAATTCAGTAGCGCAATGACATCTGACTCTTTGTGGTATTTGATTGGTGGTAGATCCACCTTTGATAATTCCACCCACCACGTTGATGTTTATGACATTAAGAAACAAGCATTGAGACCAGGAGTTGAGTTGCCTTTGGCGGTACACAACTCGAGCGCAATTGCATTGGATTCATGCGTTTTCGTGTTAGGAGGGCGAACCAGTGGAAGCAATAGTGAGCGATTTGGTGACTTACTCAAGCTGAGTCCAAAAACACCATACTGGGCGAAAGTCGGATCGTATTGCCATTCAGTGACTCTGCCAACCATGAAAGAGGTAGGTGGCCACATTCTTGTATCTGGTGGATGTAGAAAAGAACAACCAATCGTTGAGTGCTGTGACTCCGTATTTACATGGGATGGCAATGAGTTTAGGTTTGTCGATTCTTTGGGTCAGGGTGCTGTTTATGATGCCACAACCTCTTGGGGAACGTACCACATAACGGCAGGAGGTCTACATGACAATGGTACTAAGGACTCAGTTACCTTGTTGCAATTACGCGAGAATGGTCTGACTCGAATTGCAACAGCATGGTTAGCGCCAATTTCCCGTGCTGAACTCGTCATGTTTCCATCTGATTCAACCTGTGCATACTTGTTTGGTGGGCAAAATCAAATTAAAGCAAGTAGTGAGCAGGTTCTCAAATTGCGCTGGAATTGAGTTTTAAAATTTAAATTTCTTTCGTACGTTGGGGTACTGTTCACATTGTGCAAGGGATGCTATGCTTAAGAAATTCTTGTTTACAGGCTTGTTTTGGGTTTGTTCCATGGGTGTGCTGTTCTCACAAGCAGTACCCGATCTAGACGGTGAAATGTTTGGTTCATTGATTGATGGTCGAAGTGATTTTTTTGCTGCAGCTATCGATGACTCTACAATCCTCGTTATCGGAGGATTTGTTGGAGATGCTGGGTTTCCACTAGGATCTGCTACCAGAAAGTGCGAATACATTAATGTACGTTCTGGTGCAGTTACGCCTGCTCCGGCAATGCACTCAGCAAGAGCCGTGTTTGCTAGCGTCGTGTTGCAGGACTCTTCAATACTTGTGTTTGGTGGTTTTGATGGGGAGACTTCTTCTGTTCTTTCTCATGTTGAATTGTTTGATAACTCGACGCGGCAATGGCAGCAACTGCCCGATATGAACTCGCCGAGGTGGCAACACACCGCAGCGATGCTCAATGATTCACTTGTACTAGTTGCAGGTGGCAGAAATTCATACTCAAATTCAACACGCTCGGTCGACATTCTCAATGTCAACACGCGCACATTCCAGCCCGCGCCAGACTACCCGTTTGACCTACACAACCAAGTGAGTTTGAAAGTTCAAGACAATAAAGTGCTGTTGTTTGGAGGTCGCGATGGAGGCAGCAATTCATTCAGACCTGATTCTGTGTACGAATACGTATATCCAAATTCCTCGTGGAACGCTGTTGCAAAACTGCCGGAAGGAGGCTTTACACTTTCTGAGACGGCTAGACTTGAAGATGGAAGGTTTGTTGTAGCAGGAGGAGCGCTCAGGGAAAGTCCACTAAAGAATTCTTCCAGGGTGTTTTTGTGGAAGGATGAGCAGCTTTCAGATCTGCTGCAAGTTTCTGTACCTGGCCGCGTATACCACGAGCTCGAAGTATGGGACAACCGCTACCTTTTTGTTATAGGAGGATTGGGCAATGGAGGTGGGACAAGTGCAGGAATGACGGCTGTTGATCTTCAGACAGGTGAACAGGTGCTCGACATGAGTTTGTTTGAAGAACGATCGAGACACGAAGTTGTGCAAATGGTAGATGAGCGTGGCTCTGTAGAATATTTTGTTATATCAGGTTTGAATTCAAGCAACAGTAAGTCGCGAACAATTGAACACTACTTCGTGCCTAGTTGCTTGGTTGGTCATTGGTCCTTTGATGCAGCCACGCGCAAGAATGGCGAGTATGCCGATTTGTCAGGGTTCGAGAACCACGCCACAATTCACGGTGATCCTCGGGTAGTAGACGGCGTGTCTCACGAAGCCGTGTTGTTTGACGGCATAGATGACTTTCTCGTTGTTCCAGACAACCCTTCCATACAATTGCCATCGTTCTCTGTTTCCTTGTTTGTAGTGTACCCAGAGCGCCCAAGCGGTTTTCATGGATTTGAGGAACCAGAAACCTATGCATTGTTCAACAAGGGCGGTTGGGGAACAGAAGTTCCAGACTCAAACAACAACTACAGCATTTCTATAGACAAAAATCAAATGTATCTCGGTTATGAGTCCAGAAGAAATGAGGACAATAATGAAGGGGTATTGCTACCGTTGTCTCCGGTGACGGAGTACTGGCAACACTTTGCCATGACATTTGATACAAGAGAGCTCAAGGTGTATCGAAATGGCCAACTCGTTGAAACACTGCCTTCTCCGCGACTGCCAGATATCTGCAGCATGGATCTGTTTTTTGCTCGCAATGGTTTGACAAATTACCTAACCAATCGCTTTTTCTATGGTGCACTAGATGAAGTGCGACTGTATAGCTGCGCTTTATCAGATCGGGAAATTGAAAGTCTTTACAAAGAGGGTGAAAGGGTTGTGTCCGTTCCAGAATTTGACGCAAACAATGCGACTAATGAACACAGGGGGCGAGTTGTTAAGCATGCACTCGTGGTCGACGGAGAATATTCAGAGTTGCATTTGATTGATGTTCGAGGGATCTCAACAGTATTTACAGACGTTCACGCTGGTACGGCAATAAGCACCCAAGGCTTGTCGAGCGGAATGTTCTTAGTTGTATACAAGAACGCAGGGGAAATTGTAAAAACTGAGCGGATTTTGGTAGTTCAGTAGCTGGCTATTCTTTGCTTGAGATTGTCTCCTTCTAAGTGTATCTTCTACGAAGTTGTTAATAATGCTGTAGTAGGCACTCAACATAGTGACACCACCCAACAATAAAGCGCTGAATCCACACAACAGTCTCGAGTCTTTTGCAGATGGTTTATCGGACTGGGTGTGGATGATTGATCTACAGGGGAATCATACCTTTACGAACAATGCAATAGAGAAGCATCTGGGGTATAGTCGCGAAGAGTTTCTCTCAACGCCGTTCTTGCAACTCGTACACATCGACGATGCTGAGCAGATTCGCTCAAGCATGCCAGAATTGATTCGGGAGAAAAAAGGTTGGCACAATTGGACCTTGCGATGGAAATCCAAGTCGGGGGAGTTTGTCTACTTTGCAAGCTCTGCCGTACCAACATTCGATGAAAACGGCGAGCTTGTTGGGTTTAGGGGGATAGACCGAGAACTCACGGCCTTGAACAGTGAAATTGCAAAGTTCAAAGAGTTCAGGGATTATTGGGAATCCGCATTTGAACATATGGCCGACATTGTGATCATTGCTGATGATCAGGGTCGAATTAAGTTTGCCAACAAACATGCTCGTGGCCGTGAAAGCATCTCACTCGTTGGAAAGTCAGTTTTCGAGTTCGTGATGCCGCGTTACGAACACGTACTCCGTCAAAGTTTTGCTGCAATTGTTGAAGGTAAAAGCAGTTCTAGTTTCGAAACTCGAGTACGCTTACCGGATGGTGAGGAGGCCGTGTTCGACAACCGCCTGTCCCCAGTTGTTGTAAATGGTCAAACTCAAGATGTGCTGTTTCACTCAACGAATATTACCGAATTGCGCCGTGTAGATGCGGATCTTAGACATCTCAATAAGCGCTTGCGAATGATAATGCAAAGCGCGGCAACTCATATGTTTGTTGTCGATCGATTTGGTAAAATTCAATACGTGAATCATGTGGCAGATGGGTATACTGTTCAAGATGTTATTGGTCGGTCTGTGTTCGACTTTCTCAAGGAGAAGTCGATTCGTTTGTATCGGGCTGCTCTGCAAAAGGTCATAGAAACACTAGAACCTCAACGCATTGAGTTTGAAGACAAACTCGGTGAGTGGTTTGAGGTCACAATTAATCCGCTCGGTGAACGCAATGTTCATGAAGCTGTTGTGGTGGGACAAAATGTGACCAAGCGGCGGAAAACTGCGCGTCAATTGCTTCTTCATCGCGAACGGGCACAGTCTCTCATGCACAGCAGCCGCGACTTTATTCTGTGTATTGAAGGGGAAGTAGACACTAGGACGTACAAAAGCCATGAAGAGCTCTACAACCAATTGTTGGAGTCCTTTGTTGTTGTAGAAACCAATGCCGAGGTCAACCAGGTATTGCTCTCAAACTCACTTGACTCACCGGATGGGACACCGCTAAAACAACTTTGTGAGGCATATCCACGTGTTGCTACACTTATCAAAACATTGGCCGATCGCGATCTTTCTGTAAAAGGAGCATTGGTCAATTTCATGGATGAAAACGAGGTGACGTATTGGGAAGTCTTTGCCAATACCGTTGCGCATAAACATAAAGTACACCGAATTTGGATTACAGGTCGCAATCAAACATCATCAATCGAAGACCGCAACCAGATTGAAGAACACAAAAGGCAAATTGGGCTTATCTTTGATTTGTCGCCAGTTGGGATATCGTTTGCAGACAAAAGCGGACATTTTTTGCGGGTTAATCCGGCGTTCTCTCGCTTGCTGGGCTATTCGATGGATGAGATCACAACCATGTCTTATAAAGACATAACGGATACTGAGCATGTAGATGAGTCAGTTGAACAAATGAAACAACTGATTGATGGTGAGATTGAAAAGGTGTCCATGAACAAGCGCTATGTGTGTAAGGACGGAAGTACTTTGTGGGCTCGGCTGTTCGTAACAGCAGCACGCGACAAAGAGGGTGCATTTGCTGGGTCTGTAGCCGTGGTGCAGGATATTTCGCATGAACTTGAAGAAGAGCAACTGCGACAGGAAAATAAGCGCGAACTCGAACGCATGGTGGACTTGCGGACAAAAGAACTGCAAGTAGCGAATGAAGAGTTGCAAAAGTTTTCATATTCAGTCTCTCATGATCTTCGAGCGCCTCTGCGAGCAATCTCTGGATTTACGAGTTTGTTCATGGAGGATTATGGAGAGGCCCTCAATGACGAAGGTCGCCATTTCTTGAACCAAGTTTCACATGCCGCTACCCAAATGCGAGAACTCATCGACAGTCTGCTTGAACTGTCGCGTCTCTCAGCCCGCGAGATCGAATGGCGGGATGTCGATATCTCTGAACTGTGTGAGCACATTGTTTCTGACCTGCAAACAGCTCCTGAGTACAAACATGTAGAATTCTCTGTTCAATCTGATATCCATGTTCGAGGTGATGCAAATTTGCTCACAAGTGCATTTACCAACCTACTTGAAAATGCAGCGAAGTACTCGCACAAAAAACCTACCGCTGCTGTTAGAGTCGAAGCAGAGAATGTGATGAGTGAAGAGGTCTGTGTCTGCGTTATTGACAATGGAGTAGGTTTCAATGAGCGCTATAAAGACCGAATTTTCACGGCGTTTCAACGGCTGCACACAGAGGAAGAATTTGATGGTACAGGTATCGGTTTAGCAACTGTGCAACGAGTTGTGCACCGCCTAGGCGGAACTGTTGATGCTTTTTCGACTGTAGGTGAAGGAGCCAAGTTTTGTATAACTCTTCAAAGAGCGTAACGTGCCGAATTTCCCCACTGAAACTGAATTGAGTGCAAGGTTGTGGTACCAGAAAGTTGACGCAAGCTATTTGGCATTTCTATGTGATTTGCACAGTGATCCTGACGTGATGCATTTTATTAATGGTGGAACGTCTTCGCCAATTGAAACGATGCGTGTGCAGCTTTTGGAATGGTTGAACACTCAACAAAAATGGGAACCTCGTTTGGGGTGTTTTGTTGTGCACTCAAGGGAAAACGGTGTTGCTCTTGGATGGGTAACGTTGAAACCTGACCGGTTCTTTCCAGGAGAAGTAGAAATCGGGTACAGATTTCACAAGCGTTTTTGGGGACAAGGAGTTGCAACGGAAGCGGCAGGAACAATGATAGCTCGAGCTAGAAGACTGAAGATCGAGCGTGTAATTGCACATACACTTGAGCGCAATGTTAGGTCGCAGAATGTTATGTCAAAACTTGGCATGACCTTGGAGGAGCAGTTTGTGTATCCACAATGGGTTTGCGAGCAATGGGATGAGACAGAAAGGCGCGGAGTGAAGTATTCTCTTTTAATGTAACAGACCGAACACTTGGTTCGGCCTGTTACTCAAACAGTGTTACGGCTTGTTAACTGAGAAAGACCCGTTGGAAATCTCCGTGTCTTGCATGGATGTACATGAAAAAGTAGCTTCGTATGCATCGCTATCGTTTCTAGTAACGCTGATCGTCCCAGTGGTTATTACTTCGGACTCGCCATTGAATGTGTATGAGGCCGTGACCACTTGACCATTACTAAAGTCATGCTGTCCAACCTCAAGCTCTTGAAAGTGCGAGAGTTGAAATATGTGTTGCCCAGAGGCCATTGAGACTTGGTGCAAACCCTGCAAAACAACGTAAGTAGCATTTCCTTCAACGGTAGTTCCGTCAACAGTATACGTCATTGTATTCGTAGGATCATTGTTGCCGTTGTTGTCAACTGGGTTCGTATCGTCATCATCAGAGCAGGCTGTTAGCATACATGCACAGCACAGTATTGCAAGAAAAGCTTTCATAGGACTCCCTTATGTTAGAACGTATTGACTAGAGACAAGAAGATATGTAGTAGGTTTGTTCAATACAAACAGAATGTGCAAGTTGTTGTGGTCAGTATATTGCTGTTTTAATCGTTTCCTCTTACCGGAGAAATAAGAATGTCATCGTTTGAACGCAGAGATTTGTTGCTTGCTGAGGAGCTTTTGTTGTTGGTGTTAGACGACCAAAAGGGTTCAGTAGACTGGCGTGCTGGCAATTATAAGCTCGCATTGGGTGCAGCGCTTTTGTGTGAGCTTCTCTTAAATGACATCATCGATGTGGATGACACCAAAAAGCATCTTGTTTCTTACAAGAGTGGTACATCTGACCATCCGGTACTGCTGGAAGCAATAGAGATGG
>JAUHYX010000039.1 GCA_030426285.1 bacterium | reverse complement strand
CAGGCCATCGAGATTGAGCGTGGACGGGTCACGGATTGCGTCACGCTGGAGACGGAACGCGGGACGCTGTCCGTGGGCGTGGGCGATCGCATGGCGTTTCGGGGAACGTGGAAGCCCAAGGGCATTTATGCAGGGGCGCTCGGTACAGTTGCGGCGATTGATGGCGACCGTATCACGGTCCGATCGGATCGTGGGCGAGAGATTACTTTCGATACGCAGGAGTTCACCAACATCGACTTGGGCTACGCCGGGACGATCTACCGGGGCCAGGGCAAGACCCTCGACCAGACCTACCTGTTGCATACCCATCATTGGCGGGATGCGGCCAGCTACGTGGCCATGACGCGTGCGAGAGCGCAGACCGAGGTGTTCGTTGGGCGTGATCAGGCGTCAGGCGTAGCCGCGCTGGCTGAGCAGATGAGCAGGCAGTCAGATCGTGGTGCGACACTGCGGTATGTGGCCGAAGAAGAACGGCTGCATGAGTGGACCGTTCAACGCGAGCGAGATCACGGGAGGGAGCTATGAGGGGGTCTTCGTCGCCGATGACCGAAACGGTGGTTCTCGGCCCGTCTCAGAACACTGTCCGAAAGCTACCGACCAGGGCATGGAGAAGGGGGAGGCGATTTAGGTCACGCGTTATGACCTAATATGGAGCTTACGTAAGATCATCAGGATTGGATCCTGAAGCGATGTGTACACCGTGCTTAACTATTGGGTAACCGCGCAGTGAACCGTCTTCCATCTTTTTAGCTGGCAATTGTTCATCTTGTACTCCAAACAGCAGTGGGATAGAAGGGCCGTGAATATCGGCATCGATGAGTCCAACCTTCGCGCCCATGAGCGACAATTCAACAGCCAAGTTTGCAGCGACTGTAGACTTACCAACCCCACCTTTTCCAGAACTAATGGCTATGAGGTTTTTTACACCGGCCAATGACCCGGTTTTCTCACTAATTCCGCGTTCTTGCACATATACTCTTGGCTTGAGGTCGGGGTACTTTGCAACGATGGCCTCAGTGCACGCTCTATCAATCGTTTGCGCAGCCATAAACAAAGGCTGCACTAAATTTAGGTACACCAATACATCATTGCCCTTCACATCCACAGAATGGATTGAGCCCGACTCCTCCAGCGTTTGCTGAGTGTCGGGGTCGACAATTGCATTGATGATTTCGCGAATCTCATGTGGTTCAGCAGACGACTGCTTAGAAAATATAGCCATAAAAACTCGTGGTAGTATCTGTATAGAAATGCGTGAATTACATTCACACACAACGACGCATCACCGCTGAGAATGTTTGTTAAAAAGAAATCGCCAGAAAGCTAAAGTTCGTTGGGTAGGGGTCGACAATACCAACAGACGCAAAATCTAGGTAAAGGCAAGGACGCCTGATAATTCATAACGTTACACGGAGGTAACATCATGCCTACTGCGTTAAGTGGTGGCGGTAGAATCCGCACCAACACACCCGCAGAAAATGCATTCAACGCATTAACGGCTTCAAACGCCAACATAGCTAGTCGCCAGTTGAGGCTGTCAACTGGTAAGCGAATTAATTCCGCTGCTGACGACGTTGCAGGCTATATAACCTCACGAGCACTCATTTCACGAGTAGGATCGCTTAAATCTGCGCTCAACGCAGTAGGAGATGCTCAAAACGTTAGCGCAATCGCACAAGATAGCTTTGACAACATCAACCAACTTGTTACACGCATCAAAGACGGTGCATCAACGGCTGCATCTGGAGCTCTAGGAACTGACGAAAAAGTTTCCATTGCACAGGCATCTGCGCGTTTGGTGGATCAGATTCAGTCTGTGATTGACTCTTCCGTGTTTGGCGGACGCAATTTGATTGATGGATCGTTTTCGGCAGACTTCATTATTGGATTCACGGCCGAAAACTCACTTCTGTCACTTTCCCTCGACCTCACAACAAATGGTAACCCATTGTTCTACTACAATATGAACGCTGCGGACAATACCGACTTTGCGGGAATCGAAGGACTGGATCTCTCAGCATTGAACTCTGTGAGTACATCGGACCTCGGTGTCTTCTCAACAACGCAGATTTCTACAACGCTGACGAGTTTGGCAGACGCCCTCAACAATGTCAATAAAACAGCTGCATATGTCGGTGGTATTGTAAATCGCTTGGACTCTCAAGAGCAGGCCTTGCGATCACAGATCACGAACTTCAACTCGGCCGTATCGAGAATTGAAGATGCAGATGTTGCCCTCGAACAGCTCGAACTGATTAAAGCCCAGTTCTTGCAGCAAACATCGATTACATCATTGGCCCAGGCCAATCAGAACCCAAACACATACCTACAGTTACTCGGCTAAACCCCAGTAATACAGTAACAGGTATGGCCGTTTGATAGCCCCAAAAGGTTGAGTAGAAAGCGGGAAGTAGGTGTCGCTCGTCGGCACCTGCTACCTCCTGCAAAAAAAAATTGCATGATTTATTAAAGTTCGGATTGAGCCTTCCGATACTCTAATACGGATGTAATTAAGGCAGGATGCCCGAAGCAAAACGCTTAACCATGGAGGTAGGTTATGCCTACTGCTATCAATAATGGTGGCCGTATTCGGACAAACACTCCTGCTGAAAACGCTTTTAACGCTCTTACGGCAGCAAACAAGAACATTTCGAAAAGTCAACTTCGTTTGTCAACCGGTAAGAGAATTAATGCAGCATCTGATGACGTATCTGGTTATATCACGTCACGATCGTTGAACTCCCGTGTTGGTTCTCTTAGATCAGCGCTCAACGCCGTGGGTGACGCCAAGAACGTTACCTCGATCGCACAGGACGGTTTGGATAACATCAATGGTCTGATTACTCAGATCAAGGACGCTACGGCAACGGCAGCTTCTGGAGCACTTGGAACCGATGAAAAGGTTGCACTCGCTCAATCAGCTGCTCGTCTGACGGACCAGATTCAAACCGTTGTTGATTCCACTGTATTTGGTGGAGAGACATTGCTCGACGGTGCGTTCTCTGCCGACTTCGTTATTGGATTCACAGCTACGAATAATCTCCTTACATTGGGAGTGGACTTGGCAACAAGCTCTAATTCGCTCGCTGTAGATGTTAATTCTTCTTCGAGTACCTCGTTTGGTGGTATCACCAATCTTGACCTCGGTGCTTTCGAGAGCGTAAGTGCTTCAGACCTTGGAGTTTTCGCTGCAGATCAGATTAGCACAACGCTCACGAGTCTATCCGATGCCTTGAACAATGTCAACAAATTCGCATCATACATTGGTGGTGTTGATAACAGGCTGGACTCACAGGAATCAGCTCTTAATAGCCAGATCACAAACTTCAACGCTGCAATTAGCCGTATTGAAGATGCCGATGTGGCTGAGGAACAACTGAGCTTGATTAAGTCACAGTTCTTGCAGCAAACATCTATCATCTCTCTCGCACAAGCAAATCAAAATCCGAACACATATCTCCAGATCCTGGGGTAAGGTTTTGATCGCTCCGGCCGATACTAGAATCGTCGGCACGAGAGAATAAGTGATTGCAGATAGGTGCTTCCTGATATGGTGGCACCTTTTCTGCGACATACTAACATAGAAACCGCTGTCGTTGTTGTATCACATACTTATGCAGGAAGCACTGACATGGCTACAGCTGAACAAATGCTCGCCGCGCGTCGCGCGTACGGGATGACGAAAAAAGGAAATACTGGGCAAGTAAATGGGTATCTGGAACAGGAAGTGTTTCAGTGGAGTCCGGAAAAGCTCATTCTCAAAACATACGATCTCTTTGTGGTTGCTTGCAAACGCGAAGAATCTGAGAAAATGACGAATATTCTGCGCTCACTCATGGCTGCTCTCGATTTTGAGTACTCCGAACAGAGTACAAGATTGTTCAGAATGTATGAGTACTGTCAGGAATGCGTTCGCAAGCGCAAGTACGATGAGGCATTAAATATAATTCAGGAGTTACGTGCCGCATGGGCACAGGCTTTTAATCTGGAATCATAGTCATGGCTGATTTACTCGGTGCAGCATTTAGTATAACCAACGGACTCTCCGACTCCGCAGAGAGCCCTATGGATGTGCTGTTAGAGTCGTTTCGCAAGTCGCGATCCGGGCCGGTAGATATTCTCACAGGTCGCAAGAGTGACTTGGAGAAACGACAAGTGTTCTTCAATGGTCTGCGTTCGCGTTTAGACGCATTGGCAGACGCGGTTCGCGACTTTGATGATGCCGAAGACAGCATAGATAAGTTTAAGATTCGCAGCGCAGAAAGCTCAAATGCCGATGGCGTGAGTGTTGCTGCTGGTGAAGATTCGAAAGACGGTGTGTACTCTGTACGGGTGAACCGTCTGGCAACATCTGATATTTTGGTTTCTAATAGAGTAAATGCTCAAGATGCATTTGCTCTTCCTGTGGTTGAAGCAGAAGTTGAGCCAGAAGCAGAAATCGAAACAGATGCAGAAGTAGATGTTGATGAGTCGAGTACCGACGAAACGTCTGAAGGTGCAGATGCCGAAGGTGCTGGAACAGAAGACACTGGAGCTGAAGAAGGAACCGGTGCTGATGACACTAGTACGGATGGTGTTGAAGCAGCGGAAGAAGTAGAAGAAGTAGAAGAGCCAGCGGAACCAGAACCTGTAACAGGAACATTTGATTTTGAGATCACCGTAGATGGTGAAACTCAAGCGTTCTCGATCTCGTTGGATGGAACGGAGACGTTTGCAGATGTCGCTTCGCGCATAGCTGACGAGATAAACGATTCAGACTTAAATGTAACAGCTGGTGCTGTGTTTGATACAACTGAAACATTGCGTTTGTCGCTCGTAGCACAAGACACCGGATCGGAAAATCAGATTACATTTGACGATGAAGACGGCTTGTTGAGCGCATTTGGCCTCACAGAAGATTTATACGCTGATACGTCTGCTCGTACGACTTTTGACGACGAGTCGGCAGGATTCCGCAAGTCTAGCGCAAATGCTCTGGACTCAGAATTTGTGATGAATGGCATCACTGTTCTTCGCTCATCGAATGTTGTTGACGACGTGGTGAATGATTTGACATTTACCCTGAGACGCGTTACCGACGAAGAAGAGGCCGATATTCGCATTGATGCCTCATTGGATGTTGACAAAGTAAAGGACAATGTCAGCGAATTTTTGACCGAATACAATGATGTCCTTAACTTCTTACGATCAGAACGAGAAACTGCACGTGCAGATTTTGCTGCTTCGAGCTTGCGTTCAGATCTGAGAAGTTATGCCACGAGACAGTACGAATCTGGCAATGACAGCATGCGGTATTTGTCTGACCTTGGCATAGAGATTGATAGTAATGGATTCCTGACTGTTGGTGACGAAGAGATA
The DNA here is from genome assembly GCA_030426285.1 of bacterium. Taxonomy (GTDB): domain Bacteria; phylum Bacteroidota; class Ignavibacteria; order Kapaibacteriales; family UBA7675; genus JAUHYX01. Next base: position 13,124 of record JAUHYX010000039.1, on the reverse strand, counting down.
CTTCAAGCCGCGGTGAACGACGACCCAGAAGCCGCCGCGCAACTTGTTGAGAATTTCGCCCTGTTGCTCAAAGAACGTGTTGAAGGCATGGTCGAAGACGATGGAATCATTGAGACTCGCAAGTCATCGCTATCTTCACAAATTGATTCGTATTCTGAAAGAATCGAACGGTTGGAGTCGCAAATTGACAGGCAAGCTGAGAGTTTACGCAAGCGTTATACTTCGCTGCAGGAGAGTTACTTGCAAGCTCAGAATCAATACTCTCAATTGTTTAATATATAAACGCTGAAATCGAATGTATTTCAGTAGTTATTTAGTTTAACTAGGAAAGGGGGCAACCTATGATCACGAATATTGAGGGTATCCAACCCCTTGTTGTCGTATCATCTGAAGGCCTCGCTTCTGAGGCAAAGGACGATTCTGCAACTGCTGCCAATTCGAATACTCTGCAGCAGGCTGTGGATGTTCGCAATGAACAGAGGCAACAAGAAGCCAAAGCAGAGGCTAAAAAGGAAGAGTCTGAGCAATCAGAAGAACAAGACAAACCAGTCGTAGACTATACCGGCATTTCGTCGCGGATACAAGAGTTGTTAGACGAGAATACGGCGGTGAAATTCAGTGTTGATGCCAACACGAAAGAAATGGTTATGACTGTGTTTAATCGAGAATCGGACGAAGTGATTCGCCAGGTTCCAACAGAATTGGCACTGAAAGTCACGCGATTGATCGCTGACTATGCAGATGATTCTGGCAAAGGACAAGTAACAGATGCAAGAGTCTGAAACAATACAAGCGCTGTTTAGTCGGTTACAACAAACAGTAGCCACTACAGAACAACTGTACACATTGCTAACGCAGCGCAATTCTGATACTCTCTCAGAAGATGTTGCAGGCATGTATCAGGCTCGTCAAGCAGATATTGACTATATTGTGGAGCATCGCCAGGCAATTGAATCTGCTGCAGCGACTACACAAGACAAGTGGACCAAAAGTTTTGCTCGTTTGCAGCAGCTCGATGCAGCTGCGTTGGAGAAATTGAACGAGCTGAGAACAACAACTCAAAAGAAACTTCTTTCGGTTTCGAAAAGAAGAGTTCTTTTGAAGTACTCATCATAGGAACTGTTATGGACATTAAATCCATATCCCCGTTGCAAGCGCCAAAAATTGGTGCTCAAAGCGCACAGCGAGTAGATGAACAACAGCCAGCAGCTGAGAATCAAGTTCGCGAGCGTCGCGATACACTTGAACTCTCAGACCAAGCGCAGGAGATAAGAGACGACCAACGCGTTGAGGTGCTGCAAGAAGTGCAGTCACAAATCAACAGTGGCTTCTTTAATCGTCCCGAAATCATCAAGGAAACGGCCTCGCGCATTGCCAGAGTTGTCACTCGTAAATAGTGCTCGACCTACAATTGAACCCCCATATAACATCTCGCGAAACGCGACTGTTATTGTGGTTGACTTTTTACTGAATGTGTTCTAACTTCAGCTGAACTGTCTATATGCTTTAGAAAGCAGACGTTACCCGTCTGCTTTTTTCTTTTGTAGCATGTTTATCCATTATTTGAGCAAGTGGTATGTCCCGAAGTCTAAATAGAGTGACACTCATCGGAAATGTCGGCAAAGACCCTTTTGTGCGCAAAACAGGAAAAGGAGATACTGTTGCTACGTTTCCGTTGGCTACATCAGAAACATGGCGCGATAAAAAGCAGCAGATGCAAGAACGCACCGACTGGCACAATGTTGTCGCGTTCAGAAAGCTCGCAGCGATTGTGGAAGAGATAGTTCAAAAAGGATCGCGTTTGTTCATAGAAGGAAAGCTACAAAGCAGAAGCTTTGAGTCAAATGGGCAAACACGTTTTGTTACTGAAATTGTCGCGGAGACGATGATATGTTTAGACAGTAAGTCCAAAGAAAGCAATCACTCGAACGGAGATTCGAGGTCCGAAAACTCGCCAGAGAGTATCACCAGCTGGCAGTTGAATAAACAAGACGATGATTTGCCTTTTTAGCTGAACTCAATAGTTCGTATTTTTGTGCTTCTTTTTTCTCGCGCAGCATTGTTGTACCATCTGAACTGATACCCATGAATTCTCAATCCTCTCGCGAAGTCCGCGTTGGCGTCGTTTCGCTCGTTGCTATCATTCTGTTAGTAGGAGGCTTTGCGTTCGGCAGTGGATGGCTCGGTTCGACAGAAATGGTAAGTTATCACGTTAGTTTTCCAACTTCGGGTGGAATACAACCTGGGGAGCCGGTAACTGTGCACGGAGTGAAAAGAGGGAAAGTGCTTGCAGTTGCAAATTCTGCACAAGGTGTTGTTGTCGACATCGCGCTTGATAACATTGACGACATCACATCTGAAGCATCTGCCGAAATTGTCATGCTGGAAATAACAGGGGGCAAGCGCATTGAGCTTAATCCTGGGAGTGGGTCAGCCACATTGCCGGTTGGTTCAAATATGCCTGGAACTGTTGCTGCTGACATCTCAAGTCTCGTTGGATTGTTTGGTCGACTCAGCGGCCGCATCGAGGTTGTGTTGGCGCGACTCGACACGCTTACAGCTGCCGCTAGTGAGCTGGTCAATGACAAACAATTCATCCCTGACCTCAAGCGAGCTGCTGCCGGCGCTGCAGGAACGCTAGAACAAACGAATTCATTCATGCGCATGAACAAAGCTGACATTTCGAATCTAATACAGCAGGTAACCTCATTGGCCGATCAACTCAATGTCGAAATCGCAGACAAGTCGCCTGAGATAGACTCTCTGTTGAGTGGTTTACAAGACGTAGCGCATCGAGCAGCCGGTACAATGACACTTGCAGACACTGCGCTTACACATGTGGCTGATCTCTCTGAAAATGTAAATGTTACGGTCGATCGTGTGAATTCCGGACAAGGACTTGTCGGTCGTTTGTTATACGATGAGCAACTGTCACGACAGCTCGATTCAACCTTGGTGGAAATGCGAATGTTGCTTCAGCAACTCAACAAACACGGTCTCAACACAAATGTTCGAATAGGAACCCGTCCATGAAAGGAACCCCACTAACAGAAAAAACATGGCAGTATATTTGCGATTTGGTACCCGCGGAGGATGAGTTTCTGCGCAAGCTCAATGAAGATGCACTAGCGCAAGAAATTCCTGCGATACAAATATCGCCAGACCAAGTGTCTTTTCTCCAGTTTTTTCTGAAGTCGATTCAAGCTAAAAACGTCTTAGAAATTGGTAGTCTTGCCGGGTATTCAACAATTACCATGGCTCGTGCATTGCCAGAAGACGGCAAGTTGTTTGCGCTTGAACGCGAACCAGAATACTCATACTTCATTCGCGAAAAAGTGAAAGAAGCCCAACTCGATCACATTGTTTCTGTGCATACAGGTGAAGCACTTGACACACTGAAAACCGAACAATTCCCGCAGTTGGATTTTGTGTTTATCGATGCCGACAAGTTGAACTACAGCAACTATTTGGAGTTGGTAATGCCGATGCTGCGAGTAGGTGGGGTTGTGTGTGGTGACAATGCATTGGCGTGGGGAATGATTGCTGACAAGGACGTACCAGCAGATCGCGAAGACGTATTAGGAATGCAGGAGTTTAATAGAGCTATGGCTAGTAGGGATGATCTGTCATGCTCGATGATCCCGCTCGGTGATGGCATGTTTATGGGTGTAAAAACAAAGTGACTTGGCATATGAAAGACCTAGCAGCAAAACTCTCGCCATTCAGCGCAATTGTACTTGTAGCAACCTGTTTGGTTATAGGTAGTTGCTCTAGTTCGCGCGAGAGTTCTTTTGGTCTTTTACAAGGCGATGAACGCGTAGATGAGAATTCAGAGCAACCAACGACAATTATCAAAGGCGTTGTTCCATTTGATTCTCTGCCCGTCAATTCGGCCGTAGATCTGCAAGTTTGGCGCTTAGAAAGCGATGCATACCCGGACTCAATTCACGCATTTGTTCGAGCATTTGATTCTGCCGGACGATTCGTTTCTCATTTGGCCTCGCCGTATCGCAACGAGCAAGATGCAAAGCAGTTGTGGACACGGGTTGCCGATTTCTCGAGGCGTGAAAACAGAGTTCTCGATGAGTTTGTTGTGCGTGAGTTTGGCGATAAAGACTCAATTGGTTATTCGATTGCTATGGTGCTTGATCACGGTGGCTCGATGGGAGGCACTTTGCAAGTTTTGCAAAACTCAACTGAGATGTTTGTGCGTTTGAAGAAAGCGCAAGACCAGATTGGAGTCATCAAGTTCGGAACTGAATCTCGTGTTGATGTCGCAATGCAAACATCCCTTTCGGGAATTCTTTCTGAATTAGATTCAGAGGAAGATGTCTCGACTTATGGCCTTTACACAGCCTTGTATGACGGCGCTATGAACGGAATTAATATGCTCAAGTCAGCCAAAGAAGGCATGCCGAGAGTACTCGTGCTGTTTACCGATGGTGAAGACAATGCCTCAGAATCAACAGCTGAAGATGTGTATGCGGCCGCGCAGGCAGCCGGAGTTCGCATTTACTGCGTGGGCTTTGGGTATACAAATGATGACATCCTGAGTCAATTGTCAGAATATACTGGTGGACGCTTCTACAAGGCGTACTCGCCGCAAGAACTCAAACATGTGTTTACCGATATTTACTTTGGTTTGCGGCATTTTTACAAGGTGTCGTATGCGCCGCCTACTTTCGATGGCTTGCACCAGGTAGAACTAACGTTGACTGTTCCAGGAGTAGCTCCGTCACTTACGTCTGGCGAATACGACGCAGGGTTTAGTCCACTCGACACTGCCACTTTCGCGAGATCAATCGAGTTTGAATATGCCTCTGCTGTGATCAAAGAGTCTTCAGCGTTGTTACTAGACGAGATCGCTGATGCACTGTTGCGACACCCTCGCTTGAAACTTGCAGTTTGGGGGCACACCGATAATTTTTACCAAGGTGGTCCTATTGCAATTGAGAACACAGCCGGTGTGCAATTCAACCAAAAATTGAGTGAAGAACGTGCCCAAGCAGTTGTAGATGCACTGGTGAGCCGAAAGGTGGATCCAGCCAGATTACAAGCAAGAGGATTTGGTATGATGCAGCCTGTTGCGACGAACAAAACCGAAAGCGGCCGGGCACAAAACCGACGTACAGAATTCAAGATTATCAGGAAATAACGTGATGTCCATTGTCACTGAAACCAATCTACACGATATACCATTGTTGCGCCGCGGTAAAGTGCGCGACATGTATGATTTAGGTGATAGCGTGCTCATGGTGGCCACAGACCGAGTGTCGGCCTTTGATGTTGTTATGGGACGAGGTATTCCGGACAAAGGTCGGTTATTGACGGCGATCTCGTTGTTTTGGTTTCGCGAGACTGAGCATATCTGCAAGAACCATGTCATCACGGCTGATGTCGAAAAATACCCAGCTGTGTGTGCTCCGTACAAGGAAATGCTGCGCGGACGTTCGGTACTGGTAAAAAAGTGCCAGACAATCCCAGTTGAGTGCGTAGTTCGCGGCTACTTGGCCGGTTCTGGTTGGAAAGATTATCAGGCCACCCAAACTGTTTGCGGCTTGCCACTACCAGCCGGATTGGAAAACGCCTCACGATTGCCTGAAGTCATCTTTACTCCTGCGACAAAAGCAGAAGAAGGGCATGACGAGAATATTTCGTTTGAAGAAGCCTGCGATGCCGTTGGCAAAGACGTTATGACAACACTGCGAGACGTCAGTATGCAGGTATATGCCTACGGTGAGCAACTCGCGCGATCAAAAGGTATTATCCTTGCAGATACAAAGTTTGAATTTGGCCATGATGCCGACGGTAATATTATCCTGATTGACGAAGTGTTGACGCAGGATAGCTCGCGTTACTGGTTGGAAAAAACATGGCAGCCAGGACAAACGCCAGACAATTTTGACAAGCAAGTGTTGCGCGATTGGTTGGAGACAACTGATTGGGATAAGCAAGCACCTGCGCCCGAAATACCAGATCATATCGTTGAAAAAATTCAATCAAAATATGTGGAAGCACTTGCCATGTTGTCAGGTATGACCTTGGACACGGCATTGAAGACATTGGCATGAGCAAAGAACGCATATCGATACAGCGGAACCTGCTTGAGTACTTTGACAGCAGCACATTCATGCTCATGGCCTCTCTCATTCTCGTGGGTGTCGTGTCAATTTACTCTGCGACTCACAATTCTGGGAGTATGTCGAGTTTCTACAAACAGGCCATGTATGCCGCCCTCGGTTTGGTGGGCATGTTTGGCATCATGTTTACACCTGTACGTATTCTTCGCACTGCCACATGGCCCTTGTATGGCGTGAGCATCGTGCTTGTGTTGATCGCTGTAGTTGCCGGACACGAGGTGGCTGGGGCTCGTTCGTGGATCCGTTTTGCTGGCCTGAGTTTCCAACCTTCTGAGCTTGCTAAGCTGGGAACGCTGTTCGCGCTTGCTCGGTATATCACGCGTCCAGGAGTGGATTTGCGTACCTGGCGCGACTTAGGGTTTTCTGCGCTCATCTTGGCTTTGCCGGCGATGCTTGTGTTACAAGAGCCCGATTTCGGTTCTGCGACGGTATTTGTGATCATGTGGCTGGGCGTAGTGCTTTGGTCCGGAGCCGACTTGTTTCTGTTGTTTGCTCTGGCGACACCGCCCATCGCAGCACTTGCTAGCTTTTTTGGCGATACCGTGTTCTATATCATCATTGGTGTTGTGGCCATTGCCGCATTGGGTTTCAGGCGAAACATTGGTTTGGTATTGATAGTTGTGGCGCTCAATGTCGGTGCGGGTTTTTCTTCTCAGTACGTGTATGACAATGTGCTGCGCCCTCACCAACAAGATCGTATCACTGCGTTTTTGGATCCACATACCGATCCACGCGGCACGGGGTACCACGTCATTCAATCTGGAATAGCCGTTGGCAGTGGCGGGTTGTTGGGCAAAGGCTTCTTGCAAGGCACACAAACGCAGTTGCGTTATATACCGGAACAGCGAACCGACTTCATTTTCTGTGTGCCCACCGAAGAATTTGGCTTTGCTGGCGGAACACTCGTCATCGGCTTGCTCACATTGCTCGTGTTGCGCGCTTATAAACTCGCATCGAATGTGAAGTCGCGCTTTTTGTCGATTGTCTCTGTAGGAGTTGGCACGATCTGGATGTATCACATGTTGGTAAATATTGGCATGGCCATCGGATTGATGCCCGTGATGGGCATCCCACTGCCGTTTCTATCTGCTGGTGGTACTGCGCTTATGGTCAACATGATGATGGTCGGTCTGCTTCTCAATGTCTTTCGCAATAGCGTTGACTCTTCAAGAAAGATATTCTAACCGCGCATGTTGGCTTTCCAAAGCAAGCTTTATTGCGTATTTTTAGAGCTGTACTTTTTACTCACTCAGCTGAATAGTAATGATACTTTCTGACTCCGAAATTCTCGAACACATTGAATCCGGCGAAATCGTGATCGAGCCGTATGACAGGTCTTGTCTTGGCTCCAACTCCTACGATGTGCACCTTGGCAAGACACTTGCCACATACGACGATGTGGAGCTAGACGCTAAGTCGCATCACAGCATCACAACTTTTGAGATTCCGGAAGAAGGCTTTGTGCTTCAGCCAGATGAGTTCTACTTGGGTGTAACCGAAGAGTACACCGAAACACACAAACATGTACCGTTTTTGGAAGGTAAGTCAAGCACCGGACGCCTGGGTATTGACATTCATGCCACAGCGGGTAAAGGTGATGTTGGGTTCTGCAATACATGGACGCTCGAAATCAGCGTGAAAAAGCCGGTCCGCGTCTACGCTGGTATGCCAGTTGGTCAGCTCATCTATTTTGTGGTTGACGGTGACATTCTCGTACCGTACAACACCAAGAAGAGCGCTAAATACAACACGCGCAATGTTATTCCCGTCGAGAGCATGATGTGGAAAAATTTTGGAGACCACAAGGCTTGAGATTGATAAGCGCAACATCATTGGCCTTGGTTGTTTTGTCGCTATGTGGTTGTGGCTCACACTCTGACGATGCTTCAGGTGCAGCAGCGACTCTTTCTCCTATGGACAGCCTGATAATTGCCGACAGGGAGAGTAAAGACACATGGTTTGCTGAAGATGAAAACAGTCCACTCTCCGAAACGCAAAAACAGACTTTTGAAGGACTTCAGTACTATCCGCTCAATCGCGACTTTCGCGTTTTGGCAACTTTGGACTACTTGGGTACTGAGGATACGGTGACATTTGCCACCTCCGACACGGCAGTGCAAAAACAATACCTACGTGAGGTAAAGCTCACATTTGCGTTGATGAATGAAACCCATGAGTTGTATGGTTTCGGTTATACTGGTGAGTTGCGTGAAAAGTACCCCGATGACTACTTCTTGCCATTCACAGACAACACGACTGGGAAGAGCACATACGAAGCTGGGCGATACATGGAAGTAACGCGAACTGGTTCTGATACAGTGTTGTTAGACTTCAATACCGCGTATAGCCCGTTCTGTGCGTATTCAGACAATTATGCTTGTCCACTCGTACCACTTGAGAATCACGTTCCGGTGGCAATTGCTGCGGGTGAAAAGGACGGAGGTCTGCATGACTAGAGTTCTCTTTTTGAGTCTCGTGTGCGCGGTGCTTCTACCTTCATGCATCATTGTCAATGAGACTGATTCCGACACGACCAGTATTGTGGGAACGCCCTCAGATTCGCCTCAATATCCCATGAGCGATACAACTGTGTATCCTGCTGATGGCGACATGGTTGCATTGTTACCCTCTGGTTGGTTTTTAATCGATGTAGAAGAGCTTGTTTCGTCCGACGTGTTTGCTGTTGCCACAAATTCTGACTATTCTCTTAGCATAGTTTTTGCACGAGTCAGACACGATGATGAACTCGACAGAGCCTTTGAATCCGAAGGAGTACAAGGCTTGGCGCGTTTGAGCATGATGCGAAGAGAGCAGCGCACTGTGGAGCGTTTAAAACGGGTTGGGCAATTTGAGCGAGTGGAGTACGGCGTTCGTCAGTTTGGCAGATATGCTTTTACAACTGATGATGGCGCAACGGTGACTCATGTAGCTGTTTTTCGCAGCCTACTCAACAATGTTTATGAAATCGCCTTGGTGCAACACCCCGAAACAGGCAGAGTGTTGCCTACGGAACAAACTCAGCAAGAATTGTTTCAGTCTTTGCTCAGCACATTGGTGTATTGATGTCAGAAATCCCAAACGAAATACTAGAGAGCACTGAGAGTGTCGTCGCAGCCTTGGAGGCACTGCACGAAAGACCTCTGCTGATGAAGCCAGCTTTTCACGAACTCTTGATTGTGTGTGCTGTTCACGACCTCGCCTCAGAATTTAACACACTTGTGTACAAAGGTGTTTGTCTGAACAATGTATATGCATCGTTTGCCAAGCACCAAGATCACGACTCGGTAGATACATTGAAGCGCGAAGTTCAAGTATGTTTGTCCGACCTCCGTGAAGCGCTTTTGCCAATTGTTGCCAAGTCTTCTCAGCAGGACAAATTGCGCGACGCATTCCTCGACAACTCCCCGGCTGTGGTAGATCATCTCGTGTCGCTTGCTGATGATCTCAACCGTATGCGCGACCTGCAGAAACAATAATTCCTTGACAATGTCATTTTCGTTGGTTACTCTTTATGTGTACTCACACACAGGAGGCAACCATGAAGAGAATAGATGTAGATGTGCTAATTCAAGCCGTACGCGACAGCGAGAAGAGTCGTTATGAAATTCTCGCCGAACTGAAACGTATCGACCACAACTTTTACCACAACCGCCTGTATCCAGATCTCAACGAACTTATCGAGAGTCTCACCACCATGGTTTCGTTCAACGAACGTTTGCGGCATATGACGGAGCTTGTGCCCAAAAATGTACGCGGGTTGGACCTTGAACACTTGGTGCTAGAGTTTCAGGAAACGCAGGATTCCAGTCTCATGAAAGGCGTGCACGAGCTTATAGAATGGGCACTTCCACTCATGAAACGAACCGTTGATGATGGCAAGACCATTTACGATTTCGTAGAGGAAAACTACGAAGTGAATGTCGTCGGAATTCTGCCGCAATATCTCGACGAAGGCTACTTTGTGTTGCCCGATCACAGCCGATCCAGCTGGTATGTACTTAGCTACGAAGTAACTCTTTTTCACGAAAATCAGTCTCACTATCGCAGCTTGCGAACAAGTAATGTGGAAGTCTTATACGATCAATTGTTAGACTTGCCGCCATCAGTGGTAAAAGCAAAATTGCGAGAGTACAAGCCAGAGCTACCAAATCCAGTTGTGTTTCGCTTTGACACGGATTTGGATTTCGACTTCTATCATACGATGTTACCGGTTGCACAGCGCTTGTTGATGCGCACAATTAAAAACGTAGCCTGACACGAACAGCAACCTACATGAAAACTCATGCTCTCACTCTACTTGTGATGCTCGTTGTCACAAGCCTATTCGCTAGTGCCAACTTCGAACAAGAACGCCTTCAACAATTGCGGGAATTCACCAGAGAAATGGATTCCCTTTGGTCTCGTGACCTCCGCAGCGATGCTTTCAATCGCGCCAATTTGGCATGCACCGAGTTCAAGGACCAGCCAGTCGCTTTGCTAGCTGCTGAGATGGCGCTGGTGTTGTCAGAAGCGGATTACAAGTTTGGGCATCAGGAGATGTTGGCCCGAATAGACAAGAAACTTGCAGAAGGGAGTCGTGCGTTAGATTCCCTGATGTGGAACATGTTGATATACGATATCAGACTCGGGTTCTTTCATCGAATGTATTTCAATAGTTATGATGTTCCTTTTGGGTGGCAAATTCTAGAACAGTTAGAGCTGCATCAATCTTTCCGTCCCATTACGTTTTCCGCAGCAGATCAACTACTCTTTCTGGATTCGCTTGACGCATATTTCTCGACGTCTCTAGATTCTCTTCTCAAGCAACCTGAAGTTACATGGGCAATCGACTGGATGTTCGGTGAAGAACGGACATCATTGAGAAGAAAGATACTCATGCGCAAACTGTATCTGCAGCTAGAAAGTGAATCTGAACAGACACTTCTTCAACTATCAACGATTGTCTCCAAGGTTGGTCGCGAGTACCAAAATGAACTGTTGCGCTTAGACACATTGCAGTGTGTTCGGACACTGTTGGCACTTGACTCACTTGATCGTAGTGAACCGCGCAAGTTTGTCGTGGCTAAGAGTTTCGCAAAGAGGTTGGAACTATTACATACAGTAGCGACTGCAGAAGATTATAGTGCAAGAAGAAAAGAGACGATAAAAGCGTATATCCACTATGCTGAGTTGTTGCGCGATACAATCGCGTCTACATATTTGTTTTCTTTGGCTGCTGAAGAACTGGTAACAAGCGCTGAGAGTCAGAAAGCGCTAGCATATATTCGTCAAGCTCGCAAACGGTGGGGAGAAAGCGCCACGTTGAAATTCTGTGGTAAAATTGAACGCGCAATACTTCTACCAAGAATGCAAGGTGAGTTGCCTGTTACAACCGCACCTGAAAAGAATATCCCACTTGGACTGAATGTTCGTAACGTTGATACCGTAGTTCTCAGACTGGTGCGCGTGAACCATGAAGCATTTGATTATAACTATCAGGAAAATCTGAAACTCTTTGAAGAAGCAGGTGGTGAAATTGATGAGCGAGTGTTTGTTATTCCAAATGCTCCTGAAGCACAAGATGTACAAACGCTGTTCAATATTGGTGACCTTGACCCCGGAAATTGGCGCATCATGATGCAAACAAATGCCTCTACGTACGACGACAGAGAGACAGTCTTTGCTAACATCCGTGTAGCAACAACAATGATTCAAACAGCCCGAAACGGCCGATTTGTATTAACTGATATTGAATCGGGACGCCCCATCCCGCATGAGGATTTGCAAGTATTGTATGTGCACAGAAGCACATCTTCTGGCAAACGGAACTTCAGGACATTGGATCTCACAACAGATGCCGACGGGATTTTTGTTGTAGACAAAGAAGGACTATCCAGTGTATATGTACTCTTTGAGGATGTCTTTCATCCTCTCAAAATTCATGGAGAATCTCGGTCACATCAAAGGACTGTGTTCAATGTATATACCGATAACGTACTTTACAGGCCAGGCGACACCATACACTTTGCAATTCAAAGGTATACTACCGACGGACATCGTTCAGATGTCTCGACCCCAATAACTGAGTTCTCAATTGAAATCAATGGAATTGATGTCCCATTTACCATTGATTCTACAAGCCAATTGTATGGCATGACTTGGGGCTTTGTTGTTGCACCTCAGAATGAGGTTGGGGTACTGCGTTTCCAGTCTAAACAGCTTCGTGACTACTTTTACTACGATGTTCAAGTTGCTGACTATCGTCCACCAAAATTCTCTCTTGCAGGCTCCGCGGAAATTGAAGTCATCAGTCAAGATAGTGTAATGCTACACATAGATGGAACCTTGGAGTCGTTTTCTGGTCTGTCTACAGCTGGTGCAGAGGTTGTATGCAATGGTAGTGTGGCTGGATTCTCAAGCGGTCATTCGGTGTATGATACACTAACAGCAGACAGCGACGGCAGTGTACATGTATCAAAGCTATTCGTTCGAAACGAAGACAACAGTGACCGGTGGTATTGGTTGCGAGGCAGCTATTCACTGTCGTATACGAGTCCGTACGGAGAACTCGTTGAACATGCCGGAATCGCTTGGTACGGTAGCAAAAGATCGCTTGAAGTCAATGTACCTGAATGGGTGAATCGCGATGTGGAAACGGAGCTAACAATCGCTATCACGGGTCGTACCGACTCTCTTTCGGTGTTTGCTGGTAGTTTGAATATTTCTGCTCTTAAGACTCCAGTGCGATTCAAGCGAGAGAGTTTCATTCCAGATTATGCAGATCCAAATGACACAACGAATATCTTGATGTATTCACAGCAGGATCTGATGCAGATGTTTCCGCAAGACGATATACTGGAGACTGGCAACAAGGACACTTGGAGTACAACGAGTACTGCATATTTTAACGATTTTGTACTCACTGGCAATGAAGTTGGCACACATAATCTACGTGGATTAGCACCCGGATGGTATCGATACGAAGTCATTCCTCGTGAGCTCGGT
>JAUHYX010000038.1 GCA_030426285.1 bacterium | reverse complement strand
AGTGCCGTGTTGCGCAGTTGCGACGCAACAGGTATTCCAGAGGTACATCTGCTGTACCACTCCGGTACTGAATTCCCAACACTCGCGAAATCTAGCTCTAGCAGTGCTGTTAAATGGATGCCCACGGTTCAGCACAGCAGTATCGAGGAATGTTACCAACACCTACGTGAACGGGGTTTTACAATTCTCACGACACATCTTTCAGAAGATGCGAAAGAATTGTATGAGGTAGATCTTACACAACCTGTGGCAATTGTGTTTGGAAATGAGCACGAAGGTGTAAGTGCCGAGGCGGTTCGACAAGCCGATGGGAATATTGTCATACCACAAGTAGGCATGATTCAAAGCTTGAATATATCTGTAGCATGTGCTGTAACTGTGTATGAGCTGTTTAGACAGCGCAATGCCAAAGGGATGTATGATGAGGTGAGCTTGCCAGTTGAAGTGTACGAGCAACGATTACAGATATGGTCTGATAATCACAAAAAGTAGCGCTCGCTCGCACTTTACAAGATGAATACATGTTCAATGTACTCATGAGACGTAAATATTTGCGGGAAAATCTGTTGAGATTGTTAGCTGAGTTTTGACAGCATTTCGTTGACTGATTCGAGTGACACATTCTCGTAATAGTCTTCGTTGATGGCAATCATTGGTGCGCCACCACAAGCTCCCATACACTCAACTTCTTCGAGCGAGATGTTGCCATCTTCAGTCGTTTCTAAATGTCCGATACCGTACTTTTACTTGACGCTGTCGTATATCTCTTGTCCACCGCGAATCATGCACGATACATTGGTACACACCTGAACATGGTGTTTGCCCATGGGCTTTTTGAAATACATGGTGTAAAAGGAAGCTACACCATATACATGAGAATGCGGGAGAGAAAGCACATCGCCCACGTACTTCATGACATCTTCAGACAACCAACCCCATTTCTTTTGAGCCAGCCACAAAACAGGCATAATGGCAGATTTGGAATCTGGGTATTTACTCTTGATGGTTTCTACGCGTTGTAGTTCTTCAGATGTAAATGAGATGCTCATATCCCTCTAGAAATCAAGTGATTATCAAACGATGCAAAATACTAAAATATCATTGAACATCACTCTGTATTGCAGGTTTTCTTCGCTGTAAAAATCTACTTTTCATCCACAGGCGCAATGCGATAAGAAATTTGTGGGGTGTAGAAACGCGAATTTTGCCTGAAAACACATTGTAATCGTTGAGTTCAATCTTTTCGAGAAGGCGATAGTAGATAGCGTCCATCACCTCAGCCGCAAACAGTGTAAAACGCTCATCGGATCGCAATGCTGCGCGTGCCTTGTGATAATACTCGCGCGACCGACGAACCTGAAATGACATCAAATTCACAAAGTTATCGTTGTAGATGCCATTTGCTAGGTCGCGTTCAGTGTACTTGAACCGTTCTAAGTCTTCCATGGGAAGGTATATGCGGCCGTTCTTGTAATCTTCGTGTACATCGCGAATGATGTTCGTGAGTTGCATTGCATAGCCCAGATTCACTGCGTATTCGCGAGTTTCATCGTGACGGTAACCAAAGATCTCAATGCACATTAAACCGACGATTGAGGCTACAGAATAGCAGTATTCTTGCAGCTCTTCGAATGTTTGGTATTGATGTTGCACCAAATCGCGCTCGCAGCCATCAATCAGCGTATGAAAGTACTGTCTTGGAATATCAAAACGATGTACAACAGGGGTGAGGTTACGCAGCAAAGGATGTTGTGAATTGCCTTCATAACACTTGTCAACCTCAGAGCGCCATTTACTCAGAAGTGCCCTTTTTTTGGCTATTGATTCGTCATCGCGCTGTTGTGGTTCTGCATCAACTATATCATCGGTATATCGGCAAAATGCATACACCGTGTTCATTGCTTCACGTTCTGCCCTGGGAAGAAAAGAAAAGGAGTACGCAAAGTTTGACGTCTCAGTAGTTTCAGGCATGTCTGCCAAGTCAATATGTTGCGTTGCTGTTTGCACTATACTAGAGATAACGTTCTTCGCAGAATCGAGAGTGAATGTTTAGCTGAAAGTGACGGACGAGTATACAGAATCTTGCTCGCAATGTTTTCGACGCCATCCAACACAGTCTCAGCGCCGGCAATTGTAAAGGCTAACTCCCAACGCAATCGCTTGGATGTCACAAAATCTAGTAGATTTTTTCCCAATTCAAAATGCGTTTTGGTCTCGGCAATGAGCTCTTCCATCACATGCGAAATGGACGTGTTTTTGGAATCGCTGTACAAGTCCTGAATGGTCACATTGTGTTTGTTAAGAACTTGAGCTGGGATATACACGCGAGACCGCGGTATGTCACGGGAGAGATCTTGCCAGAAATTTGTCATTTGCAACGCCGTACATACAGCATTCGAATAGCGAATAGTGTTGGCGTTTCGCTCTGAAAAGACAGCCAATACGAGCTCGCCAACAGGATTTGCCGAATAGTGACAGTACGATTCAATGTCTTGAAACGATTGCGGTTGCTGAAAGGCGGCGTCCTTGCGGAAAGCTACAAGCAGTCTTGCAGGCAATTCAGCCGGGATATTGAGCTCTCGCATCACGTGGTGAATTGCAATGAATATGGGTGAGGACGTGTAGACATCTTCTTTGAGCGACCTTTCCATGCTCTTGAGGAGGAATATGCGTTCGTCAGGGGAGAGTCCATTGTCCTCATCTGCAATGTCGTCTCCTATGCGAGCAAATGCATATGCAGCGTGTACGAGCGAACGTTTATTTCGAGGTACGAGCAAAGAGCCGACGGGAAAATTCTCGTAGTGCGACTTAGCCAAATGCGTACAGAAGCGCATGGCTTCTTGAATGCCTTGTACCTTGTACTCTCCGGTGCCGTGCACGATATCGCGAAGTTGTTGTGCGCTAAATGTCATATCACATAGACAAAAAGCCACGAATCAACTTGTTCTGATCCGTGGCTTTTGAATTGAGTGCAATCAAATAAACACAATGTGTTGTGTTGAATTGATTAATTATTGAAGTTGAATCGCTTGTCAACTACGTTGCTCTCTTTACGCAAGTCTGTCAGCCAGCTTTGATATACTTGTTGGCTCAGACTGTTTTCGAGCTGCTGTCGCAGTTGTGGTGCGCTCGCAGCAAATTGAGACATGTCGGCTTCTTCACGGCTGTTCACCTGAATAACATACCAAGCACGTGTTCCTTTTACTGGTTCGCCCACAGTGCCAAGTGCCTGGCTAAATGCTGCGTTTGAAAATGCTGTGCTATTGCCAAAACCTGCATTAAAGCCACCAGGCTGAACATCAGCAGATGTCTTCACAACTAGAGAACTGTCTGCAGCTGCTGCAGCGTCCATTGAACCTGCTGCTGAAATTGTTGCATACATCGCTTGTGCTTTCGCTTTTGCAGCTTCCAATTTCTTTTCCATCATTACATCTTGGCGCACGCGATCTTCTACGTCTGCGTATTGTGCAGGACCAGCATTGCGAAGGGCTTTGAGTTGAACTACAACAATTCCTTGATTGCCCGGCATGTCCATGGTGTGAACATCACCAACATTTGATTGGAACATGAACGCTGTAATTTCTCTTGAACCCAGTGTTGGTTGATCGGTCTGAACCCACGCACTTAGACCAACCTGAAGGTTGTTTTCCTGCGCTTGTGTTGCTAGATCAGCACCACCTTTAACAGCTTCTTCAATTTTGCTTGCAGTACGAGCCAGTGTTTTGCGAGTAACAGATGAAACACTTGGGGCGAATGATACTGTTGAGAAAGAAACTTGCTCAGATGTGCGAGTGTCATCGATTTTGATGATGTGCAAACCAAACTGAGTTTCTACTGGTCCAACAATATCACCGCTGTCTGCTGCAAGTGAAGCTTTCTTATACTCAGGTACATAAGCGTCGTCTTTTGAGAACCACGGCAAAGCACCATTGTTTTGTGCTGCGCTTGGATCTTTTGAATGTGTTTTTGCTAGTTCAGCGAAGTCTTCACCAGTTTTTGCACGGGCGAGCAGTGCTTTTGCTTCGGCTTCAATTTCAGCTTTGTTTTCTTCAGTGAACTCAAGCAAAATGTGCGAAGTCTTTACTTCGTCGTGAACGCGCGTGCTGTCAAAACGAACCCACATGGTGTTGCCGCCTTGACGGAATTCACCTGAAATTTCACCTGGGCTGAGTTGTTCGAGTTGATTTCTGATGTGTGCTGGCGCTTTTTCAAGTGTAGTCGAACCGCTATTTGAGCTACCCGAAATAGTCTCTTGGTCAAACACATCATTCTTCATTTGCTGTGACGTTGCTGACTTCAACTTCTCAGAAAAGTTTGTGATGTCGCGGCTAAATCTCTCGCGATCGCGATCACTTGGTTGATAACGCAACTGTACATATTCGGCTTGACGAGCAGCTTCGACACTGTAACGCGTCTTATTTGCTTCGTAATAGGCCTTCATCTCTTCGTCTGTTACCGAAACTTCGGCGTCAGAGATTGAACCGGCAGAAATAGCAACGTACTGCACATCAGCATGACTGTTGTTTCTGCGGTACTGTTCTTCTAACTCAGTTTGACTAACAACAGCACCAGAACTGATAATTGCAGCGCGAACCTTGTTTTCAAGAAGTGATGAGTACAAGTTTTCTTCCAAACTTTTCACGTAGTCCTTGAGGCTCTGTACCTGTTGAGGACTTGCACCACGCTCCAACAACAACTCTGGGTTAGAGACCATTTCTTGATAGTTGGCAAGATTGAAGTTGCCTGCCGAATCAAGAAAATTGCGTTGAATTGATTGATCTGGATTATAGAAAATATGATCCTGAATTTCAGCTTTGGTGACAGACAAACCCAACTCAGACGCTGTTTGACGTACAAGCTCTTGTCGAACCATTTGTTCGAATACTTGGTCGCGAACAAGACTAGGATCCGAAGCTCCTTGCTGTACTTGTCGCTGATATTCCATGGCTCTAGAAACCATTGTCTCAAAGTCTTGTCTCGATATTTCCTGACCGTTCACCTCGGCAACAACTGCTCCGGCTGCACGGCGGTTACTAGACATGACACTACCAGGATCTGAATCCTGAATAACCATGAATCCAATAAACAACACCGCAACAACACCCAAAGCGGCCGGCGAGAGTTGTCTGATTCGTTCTAACGTTCCCATAGTAGGGGGTTCCTCCAAATTGCTTGCGTTTTTTATTCTAGTCTGTTTGTATCGTAAGTTTGTTGTCACAGCTGACGAGCCGCCACAATTTATATGTGGTACTCTGTTCTGTCAGTTTGCGCAATGATCCAAAAACGGCAAAAATACTCGGTGTTGGGCATTATTACAATCTTTTTTCTCCACACGACGTAAGGTGTAGGCAAATATGAATACCGGAAGCTATACAATTGATATACTAGAAACCTGCAAATTTGGCCTTGATGGGGGGGCAATGTTCGGTGTTGTGCCTCAGGCGTTGTGGCAACGAGCGTATGCCGAAGGTGATGAGAAAAATCGCATTCCCATGACAGCGCGCGCGTTGTTGATACGCGGCCACGGACGCAAGATTTTGGTTGATACAGGCAATGGGTCAAAGTTCGACGACAAGTTCCGCAAGATTTATGCAATTGAGGATACTGAAAAGAACCTTCAGAATTCGTTGCAGCAACACGGTTTGTCTACCGATGAGATCACTGATGTTGTTCTCACACATTTGCACTTTGATCATGCCGGCGGCGCCACAACTCGCAATACAAACGGTGAGGTGATACCAGCATTTGCAAACGCTCAGTACCATGTTCAAAAAGAACAATTTGAGTGGGCCTTAAACCCGGTTGAAAAAGACAAGGCTTCGTTTTTGCCCGAGAACTATGTTCCCCTGAAGGAGCACGGCGTGTTGAATCTTCTCGAAGGTAGTGGCGAGTTGTTTCCAAAGTTGTTTGTAGAACCAGTTCACGGCCACACACGGTTTTTGCAAATGATTCGCATCGATGATTCACAACGTGTGATGTTCCCATCAGACCTTATGCCAACTCACGCGCATGTGCGTGTGCCATTTGGTATGGCATATGACAATGAGCCGCTGCGTACGTTACAAGAGAAAAAGCACTGGTTGCCGATACTGCATGAACAAGAGTATCAGGTGCTGTTTCAACATGACGCGTTTTGGCACAGTACTCGCATTGAGTTGACAGATAAGGGTTATGCACCAACTACGAATATTGAGATAGACTAGTAGATGAATAGGGCGACACAAGAAGAAGAAAGAGAGCTGACGAACCAAAATGGGTCGAGAAAAGCTCCATTTCGAACGGTAGTTGACGCAGTAGTTGTACTCGACGCAACAGAGTTCCTGGATGTTTGCACTCCAGATGAACTCCAGCAGTCTGGCAGCATTTGCGTTGTACCGGAAGACCAAGAAGATGAAATTGGCCTGTTCTACATTCAGGGCGAGTACTTCGCCGTGTCAAACATTTGCAAACACAACCAGCGCAGCGTTCTCCATGAAGGAGCTGTTTGCGAACATGTGGTAGAATGTCCGCTTCACAATTGGCGTTATGATGTTCGTACCGGAAATTCGGTGCACAACAAAGGGTCGTTAAAGACATACCGTGTTGTTCTTCATGAAGGACGTGTGTTGGTTGAGAAGCCGCAGTATGAAGCACCCTCGTGGACATTCTAACATGACACAAAAAGAGCAGGCAATTCGCACGTACGCTTCAGAGCAAGGATTTGAGCTGTGTCACTTTGCATCTGCCGCAAAACTCACCGACGAAGCTGTGCGACTTGACGAATGGCTGAACAGTGGTAAACACGCCACGATGCATTGGATGGAGCGGAATCTCGAGCGGCGTCTCGACCCGCGAGAAATTGTTCCAGATGCTCAAAGCGTGATTGTATTGGGCTTCAATTATTACACCCCTTATGATCATGAGGAGTCTCCAGAATCGGGCAAAATCTCAAGGTATGCATGGGGTGACGACTATCATGATGTCTTGAAACCCAAGCTTCTAGATCTGGCTAAGACGCTTGAGTCGGAATTTTCAGAGCATGTGTTTCGCTTCTACAATGACACCGGGCCTGTGATGGAAAAACAGTGGGCGCGACGCAGTCAACTTGGGTGGCAAGGCAAACATTCCAACATCATCACACGGACGCATGGAAGTTGGATCTTTTTATCTGCAATCATCACAACACTGGAATTGGCGCCAGAGACCCCACATGCCGATTTTTGTGGCTCATGTACTGCCTGTATAGAAGCTTGTCCAACACAAGCAATTGTAGAACCATATGTTGTGGATTCCACCAAGTGTTTGTCGTATTGGACCATTGAAGCGAAGCCGGATGTGCAGATTCCCGACAACATTGCAAAGGACATGGACGGATGGATGTTCGGGTGTGATGTGTGCCAGGACGTGTGCCCGTGGAACCGCTTTAGCAAAGAGAGTGGACGTACTGAGTTCGCACCGCGTGAACTGCGCACGAGTTTGGAAACCAGTGTCGTTTCCAACATGACACAGGAAGAATTTTCAGCTCGATTCAGAAAAAGTCCGATCAAACGCACTAAATTAGCGGGCTTGAAACGCAACGCAGCAGAGTTGCACAAAAATGTGCAAAGAGATTGTTCGTCAGAAAGTTCACAGAACACACAGACATAACATATACATGACAATTTGAGGATGTAAGCGTGAAGCATTACGACATTATTATAGTTGGCTCAGGCCCAGCTGGATTGACTGCAGCCCTGTATGCAGCGCGAAGTGATCGCAGCGTGATGATTTTTGAAGGCCAACAGCCAGGTGGACAGCTCACTATCACAACTGAAGTTGAAAACTTCCCGGGCTTTGAGCACGGAATTCAGGGGCCAGAGCTCATGGACATCATGCGTAAACAGGTACACCGTTTCGGAGCAGAATCGAGCTTCACCACAATAACGAATGTCGACTTTTCTGGAAAACCATTTACCGTCACAAACGATCGCGATGAGACTTTTTCAGCCGACGCGCTAATCCTCAGCACCGGTGCAACTGCTCGTTGGTTGGGTGCTGAACACGAAGACGACTACAAGGGTTATGGCATTTCTGCTTGCGCGACTTGCGACGGATTCTTTTTTAAGGATCAGGACGTGATGGTTGTTGGTGGTGGTGATTCGGCAATGGAAGAGGCTGACTTTTTAACCAAGTATGCAAAGTCTGTTACGATTGTGCACCGCCGCGACGAGTATCGCGCTTCAAAAATTATGCTGCAGCGCGCACGCAATAACGAAAAAATCGAGTTTCTTGAAAATACCGTAATTCAGTCCTATAAAGGTGAGAAAAACAACGGCATTCCAAAACTCACTGGCGTCGTTCTCAAAGACTCAATCTCGGGTGAAACGCGCGAGCAAGATGTGCACGGAGTGTTTATGGGTATTGGCCACACACCGAATACGCAGCTCTTTGTTGGTGCTATTGACCTAGACGACAGCGGATATGTAAAAACGAAACCGGGTACAACTCGGACCAATATTGCCGGCGTTTTTGCATGCGGTGATGTGCAAGACAGCATCTACCGTCAAGCAATCACTGCAGCTGGTACAGGGTGCATGGCCGCTCTCGATGCAGATCGCTGGTTGGCAGAGCAGGAGTAGGAAAAAGTTTTCTTGACTTTCCAACAATCTCTGTTAATTTAAGAGCTGACTTCTGCTCCTCTCTAGTATGTTTACAGTTCAAAGCAACCATCCCGCCTCGCTTTGAACTGTTTTTTTTTGTGCTAGAATGTGGGCTGCATATTGTTTCTGCCGTTGTGTTTTCTTTATTTGGCAGACGAGAGTTAGAAAGAAGAGAAACATTGTGACATACCCTTCACTAGAAAGCGAGTTATCGGAAGCAGAAGCGGCTGTTGTTGAAGCTGAATCAAGAGGCGAGAGCTGTCAATTACTCGATGCTAAGGTGCGCTATTCGAAAGCTTTGTTTGGCTTAGGGCAAAGAACAAAGGCGATAGAACAGCTGAAAGAAGCTGAAGCATTGGCAAGATCTACCAAGAGCTCGCGCCATATCACAGTTCTGATTGGCTTGGGCACATTTCACAAGAAGATTGGCAACTACCGAGAAGCCATAGAGTGGTTTGAGAGAGCAGAGTTAAAGCTCGATATCACCAACGATCAGCGAATATTTACAAATGTTGTCAATAACAAAGCCAATGTATATGTGCGCATGGGGGATCTCAGCAGCGCAGAACATTACTACAAAATGGGGCTTAAAGCACTTAAAGAGTTGCCTGATGACTATTTCAACGGAGTGATCTATACGAATCTGTCGCTGTTGGAGATCCATCGTCTCAATTATCACGCAGCAGATGTGTGGGCACAACGAGCCGTCGAAAATATCGATATGTCCAAGCGCCCAGTTCTGTATATCGAAGCACTGATAGGTGCAGCTTCCTCGAAATTGTACATTGGAGACATCATATCTGCGGATGGGTATTTGCAAGAAGTCCAGTCTTTGCTCGAGAGCGTCAAAAATGTCAACCTAGAAGCAATGGTCATTGCTATGCAGCTTCGCATAGCTTCCGCCAAATTTCAAACTAATTTCGCACAGCGTTTAGTGCGGGATCTTGATGCTTTTCCGATGCACAAGCTAGACAGCGATACTGTGCCGTTTATTCTGAAATCTAAAGCGGTTTTTTACGAGACAATTGGCGATCAAGAGAATCTCATTGAAATCCTGACAACTTCGTTGCAGCTTGCACTCGACGAAAACGAGGGGCTAGAAGTACGCAATAGTGCTGGTAAATTGCGTACAATCTACTCTGCTCGCGGAGATTCAAAAATGGTTGCTGAAATGCTCGATAAAGTAGCCTATGCGAAGTATATGTTGCTTGCTTTCTCGCATGAACATGCGATTCGAGGACTGGGTGTAGTACAAGACCTCGCTTCTATGGAAGCCGCATTTGACGCTGAGATGGTACATGAAACACGTCTTGTTAACCTCCAAACTGAACTAGAAGAGAAAAAGCACAAACTGTCCCAACTACAGGAGCGTGTTCAGACCGAGCTGGCGCATGTCACGCACGATCTAAAAAATCCGCTTTCCAACTTACTCTTGCTTTCCAAACTCGTGTTGGCATCACCCGAAGATGAGTCAGAGCAATGGGACGAGTTTGTTCGCGATGCAGAAACTTCAGCTGTGGCGATCCGCAATTTGGTGCATAGAATTCCTGAAGTCATCAAAGTGTTGAGAAGCGGTGAGGAGATTCAGGGTGAAGAGTTTAGCATAGGTGAACTGCTCCACCAAGTGTTGTCTGAGTACAAACTGCAGGCCAATGAAAAAAATATCCGCATAGCAGTTAATATCGAGACAATGGGAACAACGTCAATTGCCAAAGGTGTTGTTGAGCTTGTATTCAGAAATATCGTGAGCAATGCAGTGAAGTACTCACAAATGTCCTCTCAAATTCACATAGATGCTAGGGAATCTAGACTCTCATATGAGGTACGCGTCACAGATTCCGGTCCAGGTTTTTCCGCGCAAGATCGCGAGCAATTGTTTACTTCTATGCAGTCTCTAAGTGCCCGACCAACTGGTGGCGAAGACAGTTCAGGAGTCGGGTTGGCAGTTGCTAAGAACATTGCTGAAAAGCATGGTGTGAGTGTAACGCTCGAGAACACTTCGAGTAGCGGTTCAACTTTTTTAGTTGAGGTTCCAATTGCCGAGCACTGAATCGCGAATAAAGCAATCTAATGCGCTGCTTGCTACATTGTTTGAAGCAATTGAGCAGTATCGAACAGGTGAATTCGATAGCGCTTTCTCCATCGTTTCAGAAACGAATTGGGTTGGAGTTCCTGAAATCGAGCAGTTCTCTGTTGAGTCGCTATGGCTGCAATTGGTCAAGGGACACTTTCAACTAAGCAAAGGAAATACAGTTGATGCTATTCTGGCATTGTTGAAAGTCTCCGATGCCAATAGTTATGAGAGCATCGAACTGCATATTCGCACAAATCTTTTGTTGGCAACCGGCCACCGCAAATTGCTGGACTACAAAAATTGTGTGAATTACTTATCTGAATGCGTGCCTTTTGTGCAGAAACTTCAAGGTGATGAACTCAAAAACTTGTTGCGCAGTTTGGCCGATTTTGCCGAGAGTTCTTCAACTCTCATTCATGATATTCTCACTGTTGAAGTACTGACGGCCTCGTACATCAAAAGCAAGCAAGCCGGTTTGTTGGAGGAAGAGGAGATTATCCTAGAGGCTTTGTGTCAACGGTATCTATCAAACGGTCAAGCTGAACGTGCTCGTGCCTTGTTTCAAGCATCAATGACAGAGAAGGGCAGAGAGTTCAGTTTGGCTTCGCCCCGAAACCGTACGACATTTGGTTCGCTGCTGTTGGCAAGCGGCGATGTGATGGCTTCAATGAATATGTTGAAGTCTGCGGTTCTAGACTCGTTGGACGGTGAACCGCGGCTGTGTGTCACGGCTGCACTAGCGTATGCGCGCGCCGAACGACAATCCAATATCGACGCTCAGGTTGTTCTCGACTTGTTGTTGAGGGTAGAATCAGAGGTACGAGAAAAAGTTGCGCTCAAGTATCAATATGGCTTGTTGCGACAAATCGCACTTCGCTACGGACGTCTTGGACAGTACGAGGAGCAAATACAGTATGTGCAAGCGGCTATTGATATTCTTGATGCCCAAGAGAAGTTAGATGTTGAATTGGTTGCACAGGCAAAGCAACAACAAGAACGATTAGTCAAAGCAAAATCTGAATTGGAGCGAATTGCAGAATCTAACACAAGGCTCAACGATGCGCTCACGAAGCTGGCCAATGCAAATCGAGAATTGAGTGAGAAAACTGAAGAACTCGTTTCTGTGTTGCGTCTGCTTTCCAAGCAATTTGATGCACCGGTGGCGACTATTGTTGCATGCATTGAAGAACTCACGGAAGCGCCACACGATTCCGCGAAACGCCTTATGAATACAACAACTGATTTCAAGAACACAGTTTTGTTGTTGTTGGAAACAATTAAAGCTGAGCAGAGCCCACCTCCAGAAATGGTTTCTTTGTCCCCGGCAACTGTATATGCATCTAGTGAACTAGGGAGAATTGCTCCCTTGCAGTTTGATTGTGAAGATTCGAGTACCTGTTCTGTTTTCTCGGAAGTTCAGGGTTCTCTGGTGATGTTTTTCGCTATGTCGCAATACGTTCAGAAATTGCGTGCGAAGTCTGTGGTTATGACGTTGTTCTGTGAAGACCATGGATCTGTTCGATTCGAACTTTCGATTCAACAGGTTGCCAACGAGATTGGGCATACGAATACAGTACCTAGCTCATTGGTGGACTTAGTTGGTAAAAGCAGTAGCGAGTTTGAGTTGTTGTTGTGTTTGCTTTGTCTCAATGCTGCGTCGAAACGTTTGGGTTGGCAGGTGGATGTCCAGGCAGGTGAACATGAAGTCTCAATTACGCTACACGATCGTATCAACAATTGAACCTGGTTCTTGTTGCTGCTGACGAAGTTCACGTTGTGCTCGCGCTTCTATTTGGCGAGCACGCGCGGCAACTTGCCTGTCTTGAGATGAAGGTTCTTGAGGAGCCATGGCTGACCGCTGTACTACACGCATTTTTTCGATCGTAGCTCGTGGGTCATTCGGCACTTCAGACAAATCGATTTTCACCTCTCCAGAGACCGCATACCGCTTGTTGTCTGGTCCTAGCGTATACGTAAAGCTTTTACCACGTGCATATGCACCTGCAGCAGACTGGTGTGCTTGTTCGTGTTGGCGAACTTCTTTGTCAATTCGTTTAAGTTCTTCAACCCGCTTCTGCTCGGCTTCGGTGAGCTCCTGAGTACCAGCACGTTTCTGTTCCGTGTCCTGTTCAGAAGGCGAGACCCGCAGCGAGTTGTTGCTTGCAATGGGCAAACTCGTACGAGACGATATGGACGAAAGAGCTGTCACTGAAATCGAAGAGTACCTTTGTTACATACCATTAGATATTGCCGATTTTACTAAAAAAAAGCGTCTATTCAAACCTTGAGTATTACGAATTGTATATTGGTAACGAATTTCACAGACATAGGGTTTTCATGCAAGCAATAGTTTTAGAAGATGGCGGGGTATTCCTGCGCGAGGTCGAGCAACCTTCATGTGACACTGGTATGGCTGTTGTACGTGTACATGCTGCTGCACTCAATCACCGCGATGTGTTCATTTGTGATGGCAAGTATCCCGGCATTGCAACGCCTTGTATTCTGGGCGCAGATTGCAGCGGCACCGTTGTTGAGTGCGAAGATCGTAGTTGGATAGGAAAGTCCGTGGTTGTTAACCCAGGCACACAATGGGGAAACCACGAGGATTACCACAGTTCAGAGTATGAAATCTTAGGCATGCCAGTTGATGGTACCTTTGCAGAGTTTCTTCACATTCCCATTTCTTCACTCATTGAAAAACCGCAACATTTGAGCTTCGAAGAGGCTGCAGCATTGCCTTTGGCTGGACTTACAGCCTGGCATGCACTTTTTTCCAAAGCAAAACTACAAACTGGTGAGAGAGTACTGATTACCGGTGCGGGTGGAGGCGTTTCTAGCATTGCACTTTCATTGGCACTCAGCGCAGGATGTGAAGTGTTTACGACATCGTCTAAACCGGAACAACGTCAGTATTGGGTGCAGCGCGGAGTGCGTGATGCTTATGACTATCGCGATGAAACATGGATACAGCATTTGCGAGATCTGGGCGGTGTACAAGTTGTTTTGGATAGCTCCGGTGGAAATCAACTCAACGATATTCTCGGCTTATTGCAGCGTGGCGGGCGATTGGCCGTTTATGGCATGACAAATGGCAATCCCAAACCATTTGATGTTTTTAAACTGTTTTGGAAACAAATAACGGTGTACGGAACGAAAATGGGGTCTGACAAAGACTTCAAAGACATGATAGAATTTGTGTCTCGTCACGAAATCCGTCCACAAGTAGATTCAGTGATGGCAATGGCTGACTTTGAACAGGCGTTTCAGCGCATGCGCGATTCGCGTCAAACAGGGAAAATTGTCTTGCAGGTGCACAAGTGAAATTACCAGCAATATTAGGACATTCAGCAGAATTGTGTCGAATTATCCAGAAGTCTAGGCAGGCAGATGACACAATTGCTTCCCAATACTTGCGGTCAAAAAAGTATGTTGGTAGTCGGGACCGCAAAGCAATCTCGAGTCTTGTTTTTGCGACACTGCGAATTGCTGGATTCACAGAGCGCATTGTTGCTGAACTTGGTCAACGCGACGCGACGATTCTAAAGGATCAACGAGGTGTTCTGCAGGTTCTCGTAACAGTGTTTTGCGTGCCAGAGGTTCACGAAGCCGTAGCTCCAATCGTTGGTGGCGAGCCCACCGAAGCACAGGTCTATTCTGCACTAGAGGGACATGATTTACAGCCATTTGTGCATCAGGTTGTTCAACTAGTACAACAAGAAACGCTCTTTGAAGCAAACGATGTTCTACCGCAATGGCTCGAACAATCCATTGAACATCAGCTGCGGGTGCAACTGCAGCCTGAAGATCGTAGAGCGTATGCCCAACCAGCACCGCTTTGTTTACGCATTGTGCAGCCAGCGTCTAATCGCGAAGCTGTGTTGAGTTACTTGCGTGAACACAACATCGACTATTCTCTAGGTTCTTGGTCAAACGACTGTATCATTGTGCAGCAACGAGTCAACCTGCGCGAAACAGCCCTCATGCGAGAGGGATTGGTTGAGGTTCAAGACGAAGCTTCACAGCTGTTTGCATTGGTACTTCAACCACAATCAGGAGAACGAGTACTAGATGTGTGTGCTGGAGCCGGTGGGAAAACTCTGCACATTGCCGACCTAATGCATCGCGAGGGAGAAATTGTTGCCTCAGATATCGACTACCGTCGTTTGCGCCGTATGATCCCTCGGCTCCGCAGCGCCGGAGTCTCCAACGTGCTTCTACACAAATTCAATAAGAATGTTCCACCATCAGAGCAATTCAAAGGCTTGTTTGATGCAGTTGTTGTGGATGCTCCTTGTAGTGGTTTAGGCACGTTTAGAAGATCGCCGATGATTAAGTGGCGCAGCAGCGAAAAGCTCGTTGAAAAATTTCACAAAAAGCAGCTCGATCTATTGCATCAGTACGCTTCGATGGTTCGGCCGGGAGGGACGCTTCTTTACGCCACGTGCAGCATACATGCACGAGAGAATCAGGACGTTGTGGATGCCTTTCTTGCTATGCACGACGAATTTGAAACACATGCCGAGTTGTACCCAGAGTCGATTCGTGAACTCGTGGTTTCATCGCCTAAGTCGCATGACATGGTTCGTCTTTTTCCTCATGCACATGGAACAGATGGCTTCTTTCTGTGCAAATTCCGCAGAATTCGAGACAATTGATCGAATATTTTTGAAACAAGCTCATCGCATGTTCGTCTTTGGGCGCGTCAACTCCGTTAAACTAGCTTAAGAGAAAACATGCTCTCTTCAACAAAAGGACGAACTTCACTTTTAGGGTTTGTGCTTACCATTTTCGTAGCTCTCTCATCGGTTGCACTTGCACAAAATGCATCGTTGAGTGGTTATGTGTCGGATGCGTCTTCAAAAGAAACGCTGATTTCCGCAACCGTTATGTTGCAGTCAACCAAGTACGGTGCTATTACAACCAAAGCAGGCTACTACGTAGTGTCGGACATTCCTCCGGGCTCGTACATTGTAAAAGTCACGTACATTGGTTACCAACCATTTGAGCAAGAAATTGTCCTTTCTGCAAATCAATCCAAGCGTTTGGACATTGAGCTGCAACCTGCTGATGTCAACAGTGATGCAGTTCATGTTGTAGCCGACCGCGCAGACGATGACCGCCAAATTTCGATTTCTCGCGTGAACATTCCTGTGGAACAGCTCAGCGATTTTCGCATCGGCGGTGAAACCGACATTTTTAGAACATTGCAGTACTTGCCTGGTGTGTTGACAAGTTCACAGATCTCAAGCGGTTTGTATATCCGCGGTGGCTCACCTGACCAGAATTTGATTCTGCTCGATGGATCTTCCGTGTACAATCCAACCCACCTGTTTGGCTTCTTCTCCACGTTTAATACTGAAGCAATCAAAGACGTTGATCTCAGCAAAGGTGGGTTTCCTGCAGAGTACGGCACACGGTTGAGCGCCGTGCTGGACTTGACGCAGAAGGATGGCAACAAAGAGGAATTTGAAGGAGTGGGCTCAATTGGAACAATTTCCTCGAAAGTATCCATGCAGGGCCCTGTTGGCGACGGTTCATTCTTTATTGGTGGCCGGCGAACATACTTAGAATTACTCAAAACTGTCGTTCCTGAAGATACAGTGAATCCGTTGCCTGACTACTATTTCTATGATCTTAATGGCAAGATTATGCAGGTGCTTGGAGATGACGACCGCATTTATTTGAGTGGCTTTATGACTCAAGATGACCTGGAGATTCAGAGCGAAGGGCTTGGATTTAATATTGGGATACAAAATCAAATTGGTGCGTTGCGGTGGACCCACCTATTCTCGGAAAAAATGTTCTCCGCTGTCAACTTGTCAACCAGTTTTTATGAAAATGGTTTTACTGGTAATTCTGGTGGATTTCAGTTTGAAGTAGGAAACTCCATTCAAGATTACTCATTGCGAGCCTCACTTGATTGGTTTTACAACGACGATATTACGTTCAAGACAGGTCTTGAGGCGACACGTTACTCGTTCGATTATTTCCAAAATTTCACCGGTGAGAGAATTGAGCCGGGTGAAGATACCGACTCTATTGCTGGATCAACCAGGTTGGAAGTTCGCGACTACACGGCGGCGTGGTATGGTCAAACCAACTGGCAGGTAAACAATCAACTGAGCGTGCAAGCTGGACTTAGATTTGACTACATGGATTTGCGAGAG
Organism: bacterium; assembly: GCA_030426285.1. Classification (GTDB taxonomy): domain Bacteria; phylum Bacteroidota; class Ignavibacteria; order Kapaibacteriales; family UBA7675; genus JAUHYX01. The sequence goes on along the minus strand of JAUHYX010000038.1, from coordinate 1,647 downwards.
TTGATGACATTTGACCCGCGTCTCGCATTGAGCTACCAGCACGATGACTTTCTGACATTGAAGGTCGCTTGGGGTATCTACCACCAATACCTTCGTTTAGCATCAAATCCTGACTTTACATTTTTTGACACATGGTTACCAACAGATTCAACAGTAGATCCAGGTGACAGTCAACACTATATTGTTAGTGCCGAGATGAAGCCGTTTCGCGGCATAGATGTCAATGTTGACGTATACTACAAGACACTCAACAACATTTCTGAACTGCGCAGACGTCAAACCAATTCCGACAATGTGAACGAAGTGTTCTTCTTTGGTGATGGTGAAGCTTATGGTGCTGAACTATTTATTCAGAAAAAAACAGGTCGTCTTACTGGCTGGTTGGGATATGCTTTAGGAACAGTCAACGCTCAGTTTGACTCGATCAACGGCGGAAAAGAGTTTAGGCCAAAATATGACCGCCGACATGATTTCAAAGTTGTTGCTCAATACGAACTCTCGGAGACTTGGGAAGTTGGAGCTTCATTTAGTTTTCAGTCTGGCCAGTCTTATACAGGTGCCACCTCGAGATTCCAAGCCAATGGCCCTGGAGAAAATGTTGGTGTTGGCGTCATCGTACCTGCGGAGCGCTATGGATTGCGCCTTCCTCCATCACATCAATTGAACTTGAGCGGAGCGTGGAAAACAACGATTTTCGGGCTTGATTCACGACTGCTTATCGATATTTACAATGTGTATTCCCGTCAAGACATCTGGTTCCGCTACTACGACACCACCGACGAAGTTACCGAAGTAACAGATGTGCGGTTGCTCCCAATTATTCCAAGTTTTGCTCTAGAAATTAAGTTTTAAGGATATATAATGTCAGTAACATATCAGATGAAAAGCTTGGCGCGATTGTTCGTCGTTTGTGCGTTCGTAGGTGTAGCTATAACCTCTTGCGAAGATCCAGTACCGAATGACTATGAACCAGTAAATTTTATAGAAGGTTACCTGAAAGTTGGTGAACCGATACAGAACATTCAGGTGTTTCGCACACAGAGTGTGACAGATACGTTTAAGGTAGAAAACTCAATTCTAAAGGACGTAGAGGTTGTCATTAGTGCCAATGGTGAAGACTATCCCTTGAGTTTTCGAGATTCGGAAGATGGTGGTGAGTATTTCTATCCGGATACAACAGTCAAGATTCAACCAGAAACACGTTACACAGCTCAGTTTGTATTCAGCGATGGCTCAACTGCTAGCGGTACAACTTTAACACCAGGAGTGTTTGAGTGGACAGCGCCACCTAGAGACATGTTGCAATACCCCGTAGACACTGTGAAACTTCCTTCCCCGGATAGTATTGCTGTAGCATGGACTGAATCTACTGTGGATGCTTATGTCATTAGTCTCAAGTGTTTGGACACATTGAACTACGGCAGCTATCTCACACCGCCAACTGATGAGTTGAATCGTCGTATTTATCGCAGTTGGGAAGAAGACGCACCGCGTTTTGACGAAGTGGTACGCTCAGCGTATTTGGTGGACAATGACTCGCCTGTGGGTTGGTTTGCCTTCAAGTGGTATGGAAGACACACCGTAGAAGTTCAAGCAGTAGATGAGAATATGGACCGTTGGTACAAGTTCACGCATTGGGGCTCAAAC
>JAUHYX010000037.1 GCA_030426285.1 bacterium | reverse complement strand
GCTTCAGCAAACCAGAATTTTTTGAGGTTGTAGAAGCTACAGTACTGGAAACAGTTGCCACAGATGTAGAGTTAAAGAAGGCTGACTCTCCATTTTATGTTCCACATGGACTCACAATTCCGGAAGGGTCAACCGTTACAATCGAGCCTGGTTCCATTGTCATGCTGGGCCCTGAAGCGTCTATACACGTGCGAGGAGTTTTGGTTGCGCAAGGAACGGGTTCTGATAGCATTGTTTTTACACGTGCACATTGGAACTCACAAGTTGGCCATTCAGGTATACGCATAGACGGGGGGCGCTGCGAGTTGCGTTACTGTGTGATCGAAGGAGCCGCAGGGAGTGCTGCAGACGACATTGCAGGAGTATTCTCGAATGTTCCATTCCGAGTAGCGCACTCTAGATTTCAACAGAACAATCGCGATATTTTTGCTCGAAGCGCTGAGGAAGCTCCCGCAGTTGTGACATGCACAAAGACATTGTTCGAAACCAATGTACCACATACGCCACAACGAGTGGTAGCTGACGAGTTGCGCATAGATAGTTGCGAAATTCGCATGTACTCTCACATGGGAACACTTCTGTTTGCACAAACCGACGTGTTCGAAATGTCCCATTCGAACGTGTATGGTGGTGACAACTTGCTGGTTGGCTCTCAGGCTCATAGGGCTGAAGTTTCATATTCTAGTTTCGAGCAACTGCGTGGAGTCTTTGCACAAAACATTGATACCACCTCAATACGTCACTCGGTAGTCAGTGGTGCAGATATTGCACTGTACAACGTGAAAAACATTGATCATTGTACATTGTGGAACAACACCACAGATATTGCATTTGATAAGGCTTTTGCCGATGGGGCAGATGCACGCATTTCAAATACGATTCTGCAGAGCAAGAGTGTAGCTTCCGCTGTTCAAGAACAAGTAACGTTTGCCTATTGTTTGAGTCCCACAGATGATCTAGAGATGGGCATAGAAGTAGGCGAGCCTAATTTCGTAAACTCCACACTCTTCAACTACCATTTGCAGCCAGGTTCACTGGCTATCAATGCAGGTGATCCTGACTTTGACAAAGATCCCGACGGTTCTCGTTCGGACATCGGTGCGCGATGGTTTGACAGTGGAGCGTCCTCTGTTGTGATAAACGAAATCAATTACAAATCGTCTCTCGATGCCAACAGTGGAGATTGGGTCGAAATATACAACCCGTCAGACAACGCCATTCACATTGGTGGTTGGAAGCTCACAGATGGCGATGAAGGCTATGTGTTCCCGGCTGGCTTCACACTTGCTCCGCATGATTTTGTTGTCGTTGCGAGAGAACCGCAAGCATTTACGTTCTTTTTTGGCGGCGCAATTCAGTCCCTAGGACCTATGAATTTTGGTCTGTCCGGTCAGGGTGAAACTGTGTACCTAAAAAATCAAGTTCTCACAATTATTGATTCAGTAGCATATGACGATGACAAACCTTGGCCTGAGGGGCCAGATGGACACGGTTCTACGCTTGAGCTCATACACAGTTCGCTAGACAACAATGATCCGTATTCTTGGCAACAATCTATGTACAACTGGGGCTCACCCGGAATGCCGAACTCCGTGCAAATCACAGACTATGATTTCTCTGCAAAACATACACATGTGTTTCCAAATCCAGTTCGCATGGGGCAATCCATTACACTATACTCAGAGCATGCAATTTCTGATGTAACAGATGCCTACATAGCTGATGCTCTGGGTAGTATCCGAAAGTTTGTTGACGTACCTACTACAATTTACAGTGGTGAGGTGCAGGTACACACACACGGTTTAGCGCCAGGGATGTATTACCTCACAATCTCAAACTCGCAATCATCACTGCACTTACCATTTCTTGTTCTGTAGAGAAACAAAGAAGCACAAAACAACAAAGGCGGAGCAATCTCCGCCTTTGGCACATTTTATATATTCGGGAAAGTCGTTTATGCAGAAAGTAGCTGAACTGCAGTGTCAACAAGGACGCTCTTGCGCTCGCCCGTTGCGCGATTCTTGATTTCCACTTCACCGTTTGCCAATCCTTTAGCTCCAACTACCAATTGATATGGCATTCCCATCAAATCGGCATCCTTGAATTTGAAACCGGGACTTACATCGCGGTCGTCAAACAACACTTCAACACCAGCTTCCAAGAGCTCAGAATACAAGCGATCTGCAGTATCGCGGACTTCTTCTGATTTCTTTGCACCTAATGACATCAACTGCACCTTGTAGGGGGCGAGTGCCTCGCTCCAAACAATACCGTTTTCATCGTGATGCTGCTCAATGAAGCATGCCATGATGCGTTCAACACCTATGCCATACGATCCCATAATAATCGGATTGGCTTTGCCATTCTCATCCAAGAATGTTGCTTCGAGTGCTTCAGAATATTTTGTACCGAGCTTGAAAATGTGGCCGATCTCAATTGCATTTACAACCGAGAGAGCGTTGCCAGAACCACCTGGTTCGGGTTCTCCAGCTTCAACAGTGCGAATGTCTGCATACACAAGATCGCCAGCATCGCGAGTTAGGTCGACATTGCGGATATGGAATCCAGTTTTGTTGGCACCGGTTGTCAATCCATTTGCATCTTTGAGTAAGTTGTCAACTATGATGCGCACCTTCGTATCAACACCAATTGGTCCCAATGACCCTGGTTTAGCACCAAAAGTATGTTCGATTTCTTCATCAGTGGCCGGACGGACTTTGTCAGTGCCCGTGGCTCGCTGGACTTTATCTTCATTCAGTGCGTCGTTTCCACGCAGAACAAACAAAACGATTTCATCGCTCACTACATATACTACTGACTTTGCACAACGGTGTTCTTCACAATTGTAATTCGCAATCAGGTCGTCAATAGTTCGTGCATCAGGTGTTTCAAATTCCTCAATAGCAGCTGAATTCTCTACTCTACCAACTGGTGCAACTGCTGAAGTTGCCACCTCGATATTCGCAGCATATCCGGATTGCATATCAACCGCACATGTATCTTCTCCGTGCTCTGAAGCAACCATGAACTCCTGACTTGCACTGCCACCCATTGAACCTGAGCTTGCGCCGACAATAAAGTACTCGATTCCACAACGTTCGTAAATGTTGCGATACGCTTGAGCCTGCTTGTTGTACGATTCGTCCAGACCTTGCTCGGTCGCGTCGAGTGAGTATGCATCCTTCATTGTGAACTGTCGACCGCGCAGAACGCCTGAGCGCGGGCGAGGTTCATTGCGAAACTTGGTTTGGATCTGATACCACATCTGTGGCATATCTTTGTAGCTATTTATGTGCTGCTTGGCGTGATATGTCATGATTTCTTCATGTGTTGGCGCCAACACTAACCCTTCGCGGTTGCCGATATGAAACATTGTGTCGCCAAATGCCTCAACGCGCCCCGTTTGCTCCCAAATTTCACTTGGATTGAGTGCGGGCAAATGGAACTCCTGTCCACCAATAGCATTCTGCTCTTCGCGAATTATCCCCATAACCTTTTGTGCGACGCGGTATCCCATGGGCAAGAAAGAGTAAATTCCCGCGCCAAGCGGTCGAATCAGTCCTGAACGAATCATTAACTGATGTGATGGAATATGTGCCTCAGCTGGCACTTCTTTAAGTGTTGGTATAAAGGCCGTGGAAAGTCTCATCGCGAATTATAACCTGCAGAAATAGTGCATTGTAGGATCAAACCGCAAGTTACGAAAGTCGCTCATGGTCGTCAACTGAATAGTTTTACCATCGCCGTTTGAAGGATGAGGTCAGCCGAGGTAGAAGTACTCTTGATCTTGCGTTCGGCTTCAGAAAGTGTGAGCAGCGCAGATTCAATTGCTTCGTACCTATACACTCGCAGAGCAGCAACGTATTCCTGTACGAAATAGGGGCTTACACCTGCGATGGAGGCAAGTTCGTTGGGTGACTTTGTGTGCGGCGAAGATTGCGCGAGCACCCACAATTTGAGAAAGTATCGGTGGAGCATGCTGAGAATCAACAGCTCTTGAGCCTTGTCTCGCAACATCCCGTACAAGATATGGAGACTTCTTTGTTTGTCTTTCGCTCCCACGGCCTTTTGCAGTTCAAACACATTGAATTCTCGAGAAGTACCTGTCATTACAGCAACATCTACATCTGAGATAACTTGGCCATCAGAACTATATGTACACACTTTTTCAATTTCGTTGTTGAGCGTGCGCAGAGATGAACCAGTGAGGGAGAGCAGGAGTTCAACAGCATCTGGCGTAACTTCGCGTTTCTTACTCTTGAAACGCGAGCGAATCCACGATGGTAGTTGCGATTCCGACATACGGGGAAACTCAACCAGCGTTCCTACCTTTTTGATAACATCATACGGGTAAATCTTACTGGTTCCCTTGCCTTTCTTCTTTTTGGCCTGTGCATCCGTAGAAGAAGTTTCAAGGAGCAAAATTGTTGAACTCGACGGTTTGGCGATGTACTTGCCAAGCGGTCCAGCGGCAGCATTCTTGCTGCGCTTTAGCTTTGTACTTACATGCTCAAAGTGCCGTACAGCTACTACGCGATAGTCTGCCATCATAGGCACCACCATGCACATTTCAGCTATTGACTCGATATCGGTATCAGTTCCGTCAACAATATCGAAATTGAAATCACGGGTATCTTCGGACACGAGATGACGGATCAAATAGTGAAAGGCCTCTTCACGCAAGAAGTCCTCTTCACCAGCAAGAACAACAACAGGTGGCGGACCGGCAATGATTGAGTCTAACTGTTTTCGAATAGCGCTCATGTGTCCCAAACTCGGTGTATGCGATATAACAGCTCTTCAAATTCCATGGGCTTTCGCAAGTATCCCTGAATGTTGAGGGACGCCAATGACTTGATGAGCGCATGGTCATTGAGACTCGAAATACAAATAATGGGTATATGTTCTGTATGTGGATTATTGCGCAAATTGAACACAGCCGTACGACCATTCATGCGCGGCATATTCATGTCCATTAAAATCAAATCCGGGATTTTGTCTTGCAGCGTTGCAAATGCTGCCACAGGGTCACTCGCCTCCCGAACTTGGCAGTGGAGTTTCATTCTCAACCTAGCCACCACAGAACTGCGGTAGTCTTCATCGTCATCCACAAATAGCAACACTTTGTCAGAGTAGTCTTTTCGTTTGTCTTTCTCCATGCTGCGCTAACCTTTTGATGCTGGGTCTAGGGCGTCTCTAATTGAGTCGCCTAACAAATTAAAAGCAAAAACAGCAATTGCAATGACCACCCCTGGAAAAACAATAAGGCCCCAGGCATCTGGGGACGTCATGTAGCCACGCCCGTCAAAAATCATTTGTCCAAACGACGACGTAGGCGGTTGTACACCAAGGCCGAGAAAGCTCAGTCCCGCTTCTGCAATAATGGCGTTCGCAAATCCGGCACTGGCAACTACGAGAATGGGCCCGAGAGCATTTGGCAACATGTGCTTGGCGATAATTCTGAGCGAAGAAAAACCCAAAATAGTGGCTGATTGTATGTATTCCGCTTCGCGTAGGGAAAAGAACTGACCGCGCACTATGCGGGCGATATCTACCCATCCTGACAGCCCGATCGCGAGAATTGTTTGCCACAGCCCGATTCCAAAGACAACTGAAAAGACGATTGCTAACAGGATGCTTGGAAAGGACCACATGACATTGATGAGCCACATGATGACACTGTCGGTACGGCCGCGATAGTATCCTGCGATTGCTCCGAGAAGCAGACCGGCACACAACGAAACTCCTTGTGCAACGAAGCCCACGAGAAGGCTCACGCGAGCACCGTATACGATGCGTGACAGTACGTCGCGTCCTTTTTGGTCTGAGCCTAGCCAAAATACATACTTGTTTACTACCGTGTTTTTGTCTACCAAGTTGTGTACCGGTAGAGTGAGGTGCCGCCCTGAGAGGGCTGTGTAGTGTACTGTGTCTGCACGTACAACGGCGTCTACTACAGGTACAACCCGAAACTCGTCCGCAAGTGATTGTGTTCTAACCTCGAGGACAGAAGCTTCAAAGCCCGCAGGCTTGGCCGCAAATTCCAATACTTGCTTGTCAGGATCGAATGGCGCAAGTAAAGGAGCCGCAACTGCACACAAGACCAACACAAACAGTGCAAACAAACACAATGCGGAGAGTGGAGAGCCAAGCATGTATTTCAACAAGTGTGCGACGACATTTCTAGGGGTATATGCTGGACTTTGGCTCATGCTAGCTCAACCCTTGGATCAGTGGCACTGTAGGCGATGTCAACCACAACATTTACCACAACAAACACAGATGCCGTAAAAAGGACTGTTCCCTGAATCATAGGAAAGTCCAGCTGTTGAATAGCATTGATTGTGAGTAAACCTATTCCTGGCCAATTAAAGATATACTCAATAAAAAAAGTGCCTGAGAGCACAGCAGCAAACCAACTTGAAACAGTTGTTATGACTGGTGCCCATACATTTGGCAGCGCATGTCGGAACAGAATCTGGCGTGAAGACAGTCCTTTCGACCGCGCCGTCCGAATAAAGTCTTGTTGGAGAATGTCAAGTAAACCCGAGCGTGTCACCCTCGAAATAATGGAGAGAGGACGGATCCCGAGGGTCAAAGCTGGAAGAATTAGATACGCAAACCCTTGATCTACGTAACCGCTGACAGGAAGTAGGAGAAAAACGCTGCCGAAGAGCAATTGTAAAAACGACCCGCTCACAAAACTCGGCACTGAAATACCTGCAAGTGCAGAACTCATGAGCCATCTGTCCAACCATCCAAAAGGCTTGCGCACTGCCAAAACTCCGAGGAGAACTCCAAAGACAGTAGCAAATGTCATGGAAACACCTGCCAACAAACCTGTTGCCGGCAATCGTTGCATGATACTTGAGAACACATCTTGATTCATTGTGTAGCTGCGCCCAAAGTCTAGGGTGACAAGACTTGTGAGTGAATTGAGATAACGCTCCCACAGAGGGTTATTCAACCCCATCTGTTCGCGCAGGGCTTCACGCGAAGCTTCAGTAGCGTGCTGTCCCAGCATAATATCGGTTGGATCGCCCGGCAGGATATTTGTAATAACAAATGTGACCGAAGCTACACCTAAAAGAATCAGTATGGAATGAGCAATTTTACGTAGTAAAAACGACAGCATGCAGAAGCATCACTCAACAATAAGTACGCGTTGTGGGATTTCTCCAGACTCAGCAAAATTCAGCAATGTGCGTATTGCTTTGCCCGAAAGTGTGTCACCTCGAGCGGCAATGAGTAAGCCAAAAGACGTTCTGTAATCATCTGCAAGCTTCATGCCTACTTCTAGTCTATTCACCGCAATTCGTCGAACTTCAGCATCACCTAACTGTTTCTTTGCAATTTCAAGTACATCTGTAAAGGCCTGTACCACCTTGCTGTCGAACAACTTGTCAGAATTTTTCACAAGATAATTCACAACCTGCGTGTATCGCGTTTCGGATGACATGACCAAACTCTGCGTGTTTCCGGCATTGTGCGAGTGTTGCACGCCAGCCTCCAGCCTATCGGTCTCTCGGCGGAACATGGCATTGTGGTAAGCATCCACTACAGAAATGATTCGAGCACCAATGTTGATAGATTGGCCCTTCAGCTTATTTGGAAACCCCGTTCCATCGAGTTTCTCATGGTGTTGAAGGACAATTTCAGCAACCTTTTGAAAGCCCGAGTGGCCCTGCAGAATTTGGTGTCCCAGCTCCGGATGTTTCACGTACATGTTGAAGTCTGCGTCTTTCAAGACATTTGGATGCTTAGCGAGTATTTTGTCTGGCAAGCCAATCTTGCCAATGTCGTGCAAGTAACCCGCAGTCCGAATCTCAAAAATCTGATTTTCAGGCAGTTTCATGTATTTGGCAACTTCGCCTGAATACTGGCCTACAAAGCTTGAATGGCTATTCTCATAAAACCGTTCGTGCACTCCCATAAGAGCGCGTAAAACATCAATTGTACTCATGTAGTGAGTAACAATTCTGTCTTTTAGGCTTTGGATAACTTGTTGATTATCTGCGCTCATGTGTCGCTCTTTTAGTATGATGGAAGAGTGTCACAGCAGTTACGAAAACGTCACTTTTTCTACCTTGTTTGGCTGAATTCCGAGAATTCTGTTAGCGATTGCCTTAAACGAGGGAGTTATGTCCGACAAATATACATTAATGATGGATTTCTCTAAATCAGAGAATGCAGCTTTAGATGCGAGTATCTGCTGAACTTCATCGGCTGCTGCGCCTCCAGATTCTATTAAGTTGACATCTGGCAACAACTTAGCGATTACCTCACGCAAAATTGGGAAGTGAGTGCAGCCCAAAATAAGTGTGTCGGTTTGCACATCTCTAAAGGGACTCAAATATGTATTGGCAATCAACTCAGTTGCTGGGTGTTGTACAAAGCCCTCTTCGGCCAGCGGAACGAACAAAGGACAAGCATGTGATAAAATGTGCAGTGATTCGCTTCCGGCAATGCTTCGCAAGGCTGTGTCGTATGCTCGTGAACGCACAGTTGCTCTCGTTGCAATTATTCCTATATGGCCCGCCGGAGATTCGAGTAACGCTTTTCTTGCAGCAGGGTTGATTACTCCTACAACAGGCACTTCAGCAATGTTTGCTATCGTATCCATTGCCGTTGCAGAAAGAGAATTACAAGCCACTACAATGAGCTTTACGTTTTTTCTAGTGAGAAATCTTGTACATTGTGCAGCGTATTCTTGCAGTGTGGCAGCTGTTTTGTTCCCATAAGGAACACGAGCAGTATCCCCGGCATAAATGAATGACTCTTGCGGAAAGTGCTCAATGAGAGACCGCAAGACTGTCAATCCGCCAACACCGGAATCAAATACGCCAATAGCTCTGTTGTCCATGTTGCAAGATAACAGTATTTGTTCCTTGTCTGATAGTGTTTATACCAATAAATTCGAGCTTTATCCACTATTACAAGTCTCTTCAACCTAGTGCCTACGTTTACTTTTATACTTCTTGGTTTTGTTGCTAGCTCGTTGATTGCCTTCGGGCAGGCAACGGACACAATAGAGGTACGGGCAAACTCACCAACAGTGTTTGAGGGCACGTATTTCCATTGGCAGTACGCTGAGTACAGATGGACAGTCACGGGTGGAGGTAGTATTGGAAATATCTACAATGACGTAGAAATGGAAGTTGATGCACGGTTTTCTTTGATTTCACTCGATTTGCCCGGTGGAATTCAGTACCCCAAACTTCCGCTCAATGACAATCCTGCCTTCGGCTTCCTTTGCGGTGGTCCGCTGCTTCCGCAAAGTGCCTGTAATGTCTATCTAGCTTGCAATGCCCCTGAAGATCAAGCGCATGTCATGGAACCTCTAGAGCTCAGCGAAGCAGATGCCATGAAGCGTTTTGCATTTCGGCCCGATAATGATACTCGCAGTGAAGATGGGCGCTATGTACTCAACGTAGCCGGAAGTGATATTCAACCTGAGTTTATGTATGTGGACAGATACGATGAGGAATCAGCCAATATTTTTTATCAGGACAATGTGACGCTAGGCAGTCCGACTGTTTTTCACGTTGTCACCCAACGCGTTTCTCCTGAAATATTAGCTATTCATCCCAATGGCGCTATTGTGAACGACGGTGTTGTAGGTTCCGTGCCGCAGGAAGTGATGCGCACGATCCCTCTTGCCTTTGGCGCAGCGCCAATTCAAGGACCACGCCTTACATATTCGCGTATGCTTTCAAACCGCGGACTCAATGCTTTGGAAATTGATAGTATCGTTGTTGTGGGAGATGTCGGTGTCTTTTCTGTTGAGCGCGGAGATTCCAGGCCACTTCTTGAGTCTACTGCTCTTCTCCCCGAATTTGCTGATTCACTCGAATTAAAGTTCACATTTACACCCGATGCACCGGTTGATGCACAGGCTGTAGTACGCGTGTACTGCAATGACCCAACTCAGCATGCCAATGACGATGAACGCTGGTTTGAGTTTAAACTGACTGGAACAGGAATTGCACCTGGACTCGCTATCGACACGCTTCAAAACACGAACCACTCACTCAGCTTTCTGGCATTTTCAGACGTTCGCGTTGGTAGTCAAGCAGGTATTACTGTGTACGTTCGCAGTTCTGGTGACGAACCGGTAACCGGCCTAAGAATAGCTGAGTTTCCGTCAGCACCGTACTCTGTTGCGCGCTCTTGGAGCGGAGCAAAGGACTTGCCTGTGGGTGCACAAGAGACGGTAGACATAACGTTTACTCCGCTCGCACATGGTCAATTCACTGATTCTTTAGTGCTGTACGGTGACAACATCGGTCGCAGGGTGATTCATTTTTCGGCCCGAGGCTTGGAAGCTGTCGCACAGATTTTCCAACTCGACAGACCTTCTTTTGCCTCTGAAGACATCGATACAATTTTCTTTGGCAATGTCTCGCCGCAGCAGTCTGTAACCAAAACATTTAGAGTTCGCAATTTTGGGAATATTGAATTGTATTCTTCCGGCAAGGTGACACCATACTATTCTGTTAATCAAATGGAAGGCTCGGTAGATAACTTTGATGATGCAGGTGTGGATCTCGATAGTGACGGAATTGTTGAAACTGGAACACCATTCCTTGACCGCAAATTCTCAGTGACGTTCGTTCCGGCAGCATCGTCTCCAGACACGGATCCACTGGGCAGAAAAGTTGCGCGCTTGGAAATTCAGTTTCGCGACAATTTGCAACGATCTGACATTGTGGTTCAAAAAGTCATATACTTGATAGGGACCAGAGTTGGCGTTACCACCGATGTAAATACACTCAATTTTGATTCAGTGGCAGTGAATTACACGGCTATTGAGAATGTTGCCGCAACGAATTATGCTTTTGATGAAGCGCTGATTAGCAAAGTTGGTATGAATAATGGATTCCCGCAGCCAACGGACTTTTTTGTTGAAAATATTGTGGGTGAGAGGGTCTTTCAACATCAACCTCTTGTTATACCCGTTGAATATACACCAACCATGATGGGACGAGACACTGCCGTACTCGATCTCGTGTTTCAGTATGCTGCTGACGATAAAATACCAGTTCAGATTCCGCTGTATGGTGTTGGTGTACAACAGGAACTGAAGTTTGAAAGAACCGTGGTTTCGGGTGGTGGAGTTGCCGACTACGACAACGTGAATGATACAGTATACATCGATTTTGGTCGCGTCTCGGTATGTGCAGACTCAAAAACCGTTCTGTTCGTGCATTCTCTTGCCGGTAACATCTCATTTCATCCTGAGTCCGGTGGTCAATACGTTGAACAAGTTAGTGGTTATGATTCTGATTTTGTGGTGAAACGCAAGTTTGAAGCTGCACATGTCCAGCCTGGTACAATTGACAGCACGTTTGCTGTGGAGTTTCGGCCTCTTTCGAGCGGGAATCACAAAGTATATGTCACGATTGTCAGTGATATAGGAAGTCGCGTACGCGGAGTTGATAGTCTCAGAACACGATATGTGTATTGTCTCACAGGAGTGGGTGTTCAAGCTGAATTGTTGATGAATGAAGACTCTGAGGTCGACTTTGGAACTGCCGTCTATGCAGAGTCATGTGTCGAGCCTATCGCTGTCGACATTGTGGTAACTAACCCCGGGAATGCAAATCTTGTTATTGACTCAGTTGGAATATCTCCATATACACATTTTGTACTGTCAAATTTTGAAGCAGTCGAGGTTCTACCTAGTAGCACAGCAAACATTACTGTTCAATACATTCCAACTGGAATTGGATCTCACACTGCTTTACTCAATGTATTTAGCAATGCATTTTGTGGCGATACTGTTTCTGTAGCACTTGCTGGTCAGGCAACGAGTGTTCCCATGGAGACATTGCAACTCCCGAGTGCCGTTCAGGTGCGAACTGGCCAAAAAGTGCGTATTCCAATAGCAACTTCGTCGGCAACTGTGGTTGGACATATTGGGAGCGAAACTCGACGTGTGGAAATAGATGTTCAAAGCAACCCAACAGTTGTTCAAGAAGTGTCGTTTATACCCAGCAATGCTTCTGCGCCGGGAAGCGTAGGTGGTCCTCGCGTCAATAGTGTGAGCGGTTCATACTCGTTGTATTACACTACACCTAATGGCGTTCAAAACGCCGCATTAGGTCAACTAGAGTTTTCCACGTACTTGGGGAACACAGCTCAAGTAGGTGTACATATTCAAGATGTTCGTTTTCTCGGTGCCAATGGCTGCGTGTTAGCTCATTTCACAGGTGAAAGCACAGCTCTGCAGCTCGATTCTATTTGTGGTTCAAGAGTGCTGCGTTATGACGAGCATGCAGAATTCAATTTGGCACGAATCTCACCGAATCCGGCTGAGTCAGATGTGACAATTCGTTATTCGGTGGGTTTCAAAACACATGTGAGAATAGAAGTTCGCAGCATTTCTGGTGAGCTAGTATATGTTGCTTCTGATGGCGAGCATCCAGCCGGTGAATACGAGCATGTAATCCCAGAAGGTGAATTGCCAGTAGGAGCCTTTTTTGTGCTGTATACTGCCGATGTCATTCGTGAAACGGAGCGACTCATCGTGCGATGAAGTCTTTTGTTGTACATATTGCCACCCTCATAACACTGTTCGCTTGTTGTACGCCGTCTGAAGGTGTCGCTCAAGGGTTTAACTGGCAGTACTCTAGTCGTATGCCAATGCAGACCCCTACACTGTTTGCTGGAGTGTATTTCTCCGGTGGAATCGGTGCTTTTAGTGGCACACTGGAGGTGCCAGAATTGTTGCCGAATGGTCAGGAGTGCAAGGAGTGCGGCCCTTACGAGTCTTCGGGCCTTTCTTCACTTCGATTCGGAGTTGCTGGAGAACAGTGGTTAGGCAGTCACAGCGTGTTGTTGTTTGAGGCCGATATTGCCATGTCGTCTGAACTTGCCGAGTCTGTTACAGCTCCTGTTCCTGTTTTCGGAGGTGAGTCCGTGACAACACTACTTGAATATGAGAGCGATATAACACAGTTTTCATTGAGTTCCAGTTTTCTGAGAAGAATCGGCGAAACGCACTTCTTAGTGGGTGGCGGCTTGGGCGTTGATGCTCGTCTGTCCCAATCTGTGCTCGTTCGGCAGACTATTCAAGGTACTTCGGCTGCATATTTTGAGGAAAATGGCGTGCGCAGTAAGCAACGCGTACTTGATGTTGTTGCGCCTGAGTATGTTGTTTTGAGTCCATTCGCCTCACTGAGGGCAGGGTATCAATTTCCGCTGGCACTTGGGATGTTTTGTAGAGCTTCGGCGTTTGTGAAGGCTTATCCATTGAGCCAAGTATCCAACACTTCTTGGACGGGATACACGTCAGGAATCTCACTTTCTGTATTTTTGGGACTCAATCCTCGAATTGAACACTAGGAGAATATATATGAATCGTTTTACGCCATTGGTAGCGGTGCTGTTCTTTGTTGGACTCACTGTCGCCTCATTTGCACAGCCATCACTTCAAGTTGTTGGTTCTACGACAGTGGATTGGGGTGAGGTAACACCTGGTCAGTCACCTTTGAAAACAAAGGTACAGATAAAAAATACTGGCAATTCAACACTCAAGATTGCAAGTGTGAAACCGGCATGCGGTTGTACTACGGCACCACTTGAAAAGTCAGAGTTAGAGGCTGGTGAAACTACGTTTATCGATGTGAGCCTCAATGTGTCATCGTTTTCCGGAAATGTAACCAAGACGATAACAATTACGAGCAACGATCCAGATCAAGTGCAGAAAACAGTGTACTTGAAGGCCAAGGTTGTTCGTTATGTTTCACTCGCACCGCGCTTTGTTTCCTTCCGTTCTTTGGAAGTTGGAAAAGAGGCAGGCGAAGTTGTTCGGGTTCAGAACACCGGCCAAAAGGATGTAAAGGTTCTCTCAATTCAAGGTAGTGAAGGAATCGTGATTTCGCCGGTAGAGCCTACAACTCTTAAGCCAGGTGGTACATTGGAATTCACGGTGAGCACAACTCCAGAATCAAAAGGCTTCCTCAAAGGTTCTGTTGTCGTCACAACTGACCATGAAATGGAGGAGTTCCGAACCATGGAAATGAAGGTGTACGGTAATGCTCGCGAACCGCGTAAGTCGAGTATTTTCTTAGATGCCAACCAAGAGTAACAGCAAACAATATATTATTGAACGATGGCGAGTTTCCCAACTAGAGACTCGCCATTATTGTTTGAAGTCTGCCAGATGTATACCCCTGACGGTGTTGAACGGTCAAGAACCACGGGCACAACATGTTTGCCGTCGCGAACTATTGTACTTGCACTGCCAGAAACTGACGATTCAAGCGCACTGTTCATCAGGGTGAAATGTGCCGTGTTGCCTGGCATTGAGTTAGGCACTGGAAGATATAGAACTTCGTGCTTATGTATCTCAAACGGTTGAGGGAATGCTGCTTGTGGTGTATCGAATCCTGCGCCAACGCCTTCGATAGTCCCAATACATATCGATCCTGAGAGTTCCGTTACAAAAGCGCTTTTGCCCGAATTGCCTATGGGAAATATATGGTCGGCATCAAAGTCTGAACCCACAAACAGATGAAATCGAGCGTCTGGTTGACTGCCAGAAACAGCTTCTGTGGTCGAAGAAACCACCAACACAAGAGTGTCGTCCGTTGTCTGTGCCTCTTGCGCTGGAACGACAATTCTGTGAAAAGACACGCCTAGGGAAGGCACTGCAAACTCATGAGAAATTGGGCTGCCAGCGTACTCGTCGTCAGATGTTAGCTCAACAGCGGCGTAATCACTTGCATGTTCCCACATTGGGTTCGCATAGGCGCGGGCTCCAGTCTTGTACAGGAACGGGTAGAAGTCGCACAAAAGGGAAGACAAACCGCCATATTGCTGTGTGGTAGTGACAAGTGACGCAAATGGCATGGCATCGTTGTTCAGTATGAAGGACCATGTTTTTTCAAACACGTCATCTTGACTAGTAAACATCAAATATTGATTGAATAATCCCATTCTGTAGCCGCTGACACAGGCATTTGCATCCGCAATATTCATTGTGAGCGGGTCGCGCAAAACGGCTGGGACATGTTGTTCCCAATCAAAAACATCGGGAAACAAACGCTGTTCAATCCAGGTGCTCGTCATTTCGTGAAACGCGCATTGGGACGGACAATCTCCATAAGCTCCGATCTGAACCGCATGATGCAACTCATGCGCCACCGTTACTTTTAGAGCATCGTTACCAGATGTGTACCAACTCGGACGGCGCAACGCACCAAAGCCGGTTGAGTCGAGTTCCGAATAGTTATTGTCTATCACAACAAAAGTACTGTATCGACCCTGTTGTCCACCACCTGCACTAATCTGTTTATCCCGATACGTCGCACCATAGATACCTGATGGGCCTTGCTCAACAACATAAATATCAAAACCTTTTGTACCGCCTCCATCGTTGTCTGAAGGGATAGGAAGGAAGCCAAGAGTATCGGCAAAGAAATTCAAGCTGAATAAGGCATGCTCGCCAACGGCATCGATATAGTCCGGGATGCCATTTGCGTCTGCGTCTACCAAAGATGGGGCATCCGTACCAGTTGCGGCATAGTGGACGCAAAGAGACGAATCTGCAAAAAACGCACGTTCAGAAAGCACAGGACGCGCGACATTAAGTTCATCACTTCCATGCGGTTTTTGCTGTCTTGTTTGCTCAGAAAAAGTACCACAACGAATGTGACTATGTTCTTGTGCAACTAGACCAGATGTCGAAAATATTGTCAAAAGCACATAAAATGTGGCAAAAAAACAATATATTGAGAGTTTATGCATCTAAATGCCTTTGATAGTTTGCCGTTTCGTTTACAACAGGAAATCACCCATGAAGTTATCCGAATTTCGCTACAATGTTCCAACTAATCAAATTGCTGAGCATCCGGCAGATCCTCGCGACTCTGCAAAGATGATGGTAATGGATCGAAAGACGGGCGAATTAGACGATAAAACTTTTTCAGACATCACCGACTATTTCAAGAAAGGTGATTGTTTGGTGTTGAACGACACGCGCGTCTTTCCTGCAAAACTGTTTGGAACCAAAGAGAAAACCAATGCCCAAATTGAGGTCATGTTGTTGCGTGAACTCAAAGCGGAAGAGCGCATTTGGGATGTGATTGTAGATCCAGCTCGCAAAGTACGCATTGGCAACAAGATTTACTTTGACGACGGCAAAATCTACTGCGAAATCATCGACAACACCACGAGTCGCGGCAGAACTGTTCGCTTCAATTACGAAGGCGATATTTACGATGTTATTCAGCGTATTGGCCATATGCCACTACCCGAGTATATCAAGCGCGAACCGACTGAAGATGACAAACACCTGTATCAAACGACATATGCAGAAAGAGTAGGCTCTGTGGCAGCTCCGGCAGCAGGTATCCACTTCACAGAAGAACTGATTGAAAAATTGAAGAAAAAGGGTGTTCGTATAGCGACAATTACCCTCAACATTGGTTATGGTGCTTTTCAAGAAGTTGACGTAGAAGACCTAACAAAGCACAAAATGCACTCGGAGTATTACGAGATCAATAAACAAGCCGTTGACACTATCAACCGTACGATCAAAGGCAAAGGTCGAGTATTTGCCTGTGGTGCATCTGTTGTCCGCGCTTTGGAGTCTAGCATCCTTACTAGCGGTACTGTGAAGCTCAATACTGGTTGGACAGACAAGTTTATTTACCCGCCATACGATTTCCGTATCGTTTCAGGATTCATCACCAATTTCCATCCTCCGATGAGCACGTTGATGTTGATGAGTGCTGCTTTTGGCGGAAAAGACAATCTGATGAAAGCGTACAAAAAAGCTGGAAAGGACAAGTATCGTTTCTACGCTTATGGCGATGCAATGTTGATCGTGTGACGCAAATCGTCGATTCTAGTAAAAATTCCCTTGTATGGCAGGAACTCTCGTTGTAAGTTCCTGCCATCGTTGTTTAGGTACAGTGTTAATACAGCGAAGAAAATCTGTTCATGGGGCAATCCATGGTGGACTCTCGATCTCGCACCCTGCAAAACCCACTTTTTTGATTTTGTGCGAGAATTATGATTAATCCAGTCACAAGCGGCAAGCTCTTTGGTCGCCCGATTGCGGGTGTTCCTCTCTCTGCTCAAGAGCAGGAGCTTATTGGTGTGCTCGATAAAGCACGAGTGAGCGTTGTGAAGCTCGAAAGCGAGTTGAAGCAACTGTTTGAGCGTCGTCCTCGCCTTTCCGAAAATTCATTTGATGCGAATGACATCAAAGACCGGCTCCGCGGTGCACGTGAATACTTCGAAGAAACTAAACGAAAGTTGAGCGACTTGCGCTCAAGCGGTTCGACCTCTTCAACCAGCAAAGCCATTCTGAATCCAGCGACTACAGAACGATACGATTTTCTCATCACCAATCGTTCATCCAAAGCCAATAATCCGCTTAGTACAAGTGAGTTGCAACGCTCTTTGCAACAATATGACGCTTCAGGCAAGATGAGTGTATTAGGTCGGGGGCAGGCGTATTTGAAAGGGCAATACGTCGACAAAGTGCTGTAAGAGACTGCAACAGTCGCTTAATTTCCGTATATTCAGAGGCTATGCTGCAATAATACTGTTGCGCTGCGAACCAAATCAACATAACTAAGATGGATTGATTCATGTTTATCGTATTGTTCGGTGCTCCCGGAGTAGGGAAAGGAACCCAGGCTGAGATCTTGTCTGCAAAGCTCAACATCGCACACTTTTCAACTGGTGATGCCTTTCGGGCAGCGATTAAAAATGAAACAGAAGTGGGGTTATTAGCAAAGCAGTATGTTGATGCAGGTAAATTGGTGCCAGATGAAGTGGTTACCAAAATTGTTGCAGAAGCGCTTTCGGAAGAAAAGTTTTCCAATGGAGCGTTGTTGGATGGTTATCCTCGCACAACCACGCAAGCTACAAGCCTAGATGAACTTCTTCATGGCAAAGGCCAGAGTATTGAAGCGGTAGTGAATATTTCGGTAGAACGAGATGCAATTATCGAACGCTTGTTAGCACGTGGGCGCAAAGATGACACGCAGGAAATCATTGCCAACAGACTCGATGTGTATCTTTCTGAAACAGCCCCTGTCTTACAGTATTACAAGGGCAAACAAGATTTGCTTAGAGAAGTTGACGGTAACAAGTCTATTCAAGAAGTGACTGCCGCCATTCTCGACACCTTACATTCGTAACACAAACCATTCGATGTCATGTATACTCTTTATCGCTCCCGTTGGATTCTGCTCATAACATTGTTTGTGATTAGTGCACAGCCAGGCTGGGCAGATGTCTCTCTCAATGATGTATTCCCAGGACTGAGCAATTCGGGAACTCAGGAGAGTGAACAAGTGCACATGACGACCACAAGTTTGCACGATGTGCACGAATTTGTGCTTACAGACTTACCCGCAGAATTTGGCGTTTCAAGTGTGGAATTGTCGCGAGTCGAATCTGTTGTTGATGCCCGTACCCTGATTACTGTGCGTGGCAAACGCGGAGTTGAGTACAAAGAACCGCCAGTACAGTCGCTGTTTCAGTCTACAACAATCGATGGCAAAAAGGCTGTACTCTCAATTACCAATTCGTATCCAACACTACTGTTTGCAAACGAAACTGG
>JAUHYX010000280.1 GCA_030426285.1 bacterium | reverse complement strand
AAAGAACAAATATACAAAAAGCAGGTGGTGTACAATTCAAGTGTAACCCGCCGCGATGTTTCTCGTTTAGGATGCTTGTTTTTCACACATCATTTCTTTTGGAGCCCAACTCATGAAATTTGTAGTGTCACTTTTGGCAGTGGTAGTTGTTGTTGGTTGCACACACACCAATAACTTAGCTGAGTTCGACGTGCGCAATGCAACATATGTATTCATCGATAAGACTGGTCCCGAGGCACGCGAGGTCAGCATACAGTCCAACGCATCATCTGGCGCAAAGAAAAATGACTCCGATATAGGGACACTGATTTCAGGAGTAGCTGTCGCCGGCGTGACGGCCGGCAAACAAGCGGAATTGGCAGACAAAGTAAACACAGAAAACCTGATTGAGCATATATCCAAAGGCATGCAGCAGTCATTGGAATTGTACCTTGGGGCAGAAATCTCCGAAAACACTTCAGATCGACCCGACTTTATTGTCGAGAACACCCTCACCAAATGTGAACTCTGCATTGGTGTTTCGAGCACGTATCTAGCTGTTTCGGCTCACAGCCGTATTCTCGAGCGCGCAACCGGCAAACTTGTATGGGAAAATGCAGAAACGAGATCCATTCCCCTCAATGAGGCTTTGAATCTCCGCTTAGGCACTTTTAACAACGATATCGAAGCACAAGCATTTGTGCTGGCGAAAATCTTGGCTATGCCAACAGATGGCATTAACCAGAAACTAGGTGCGGCAGCGGAAGGAGTTGGTGCGGAAATGGCTGAAACACTTCGCGAAGATATCGTGGAATCTGAAGAGGAATAACAATGCGAATATTGGTGTTAGGCGGTACTGCCTTTCTCGGACGACATTTTGTGCAGTTGGCTTTAGAGGCCGGACACGATGTCACGTATGTGCACCGTGGTACAACGAACAGCGGACTGTTCCCACAAGCTACTGAGGTGCTGTTGGATCGCAAAGAAAATATCGAGTCTTTGACCGGAGAGTTTGACGCTGTGTTTGATACATGTGGGTATCACCCGCGCGACGTAAGGCGTTCTGCCAAAGCTCTGGCCGGACGAGTTGGTCAGTATGTGTTCGTTAGCACAGTGTCGGTGTATGCCGATATGTCTGAACCCATGGTGTCTGAACTCAACTCGGTTCAACAGCTCGAAGAACCTGAGTCAGCCGACGTTTCCAATGAAACCTATGGAGCCCTGAAAGCACACTGTGAAGAGGAAGTTCAAACTCACTTTGACGGTATTGTGACGGTAGTGCGCCCTGGTTTGATTGTCGGACCACATGACCCGACAGATAGGTTCACGTACTGGCCGGCTCGCATTGCAAAAGGCGGGCGCATTCTGGCTCCGGGCTCTCCTGAGCGCAATGTTCAATTTGTGGATGCGCGAGATTTGGCGGCGTGGTGCCTGCGTCTTGTTGACCAACGCATTGCCGGGGTGTATCACGTTGCCGGACACCAACAGCTTTCAATGCGTGAATTCTTAAACGCCTGTAGCGCTCAACTGTCTTCAAACGCAGATTTTCATTGGGTTAGCGACGAAGAATTGCTACAGCATGAGGTTGGTCCATGGATGGAAATGCCGCTCTGGATACCAGAGCAAGCAGGACCGTTCTATGGTATGATGAAAATAGACGTATCAAAGGCTCAGAAAGCAGGCTTTCATGCGCGACCAATAGAGCAAACTATACGCGATACGCAGGTCTGGTACGAAGGGAGAGGAAGAAAAGAGCTCAGTACGGGGCTTTCTGAAGAGAAGGAGCAACACATTCTCGATAGTGTGGTATGAGTGTAATTCTCGTAAATTGTGGGATTAGAAACTTTCATTGTGCCACAATCTGTATCGTAAGAGATTAACATGAATTTGTTGTTTGCAGCCTTGTTGGGTTTTGTTCTCGTACCAGTTGTTCAAGACACTGAGCAACCAGTCAAAAGTCCGGCCCAAGTTATTCTCGAAATCTCGCATCTACGTGTTACCCACGATCAGTGCCAAACTAAGCTGTTGGATGCGTACAAGCCGTACCGAAACAAGCTTAAAGATAAATCGGCGAGTGCGGTAACAGCATCGTGTACACCAGAATCTCTCACTACGAGTCTCGAGAGTCTCGTCACAACGACAATAGGCGAATCACAGTTGGCTGCCACCGTTAAGTTCCTGCGCTCACGAGCTGGTAAAAACATCTCAACAGCACTTGTTAAGCGAGCAAAGTCAAAACACAAACTCCGCATGATTACACCTGATACGCAGCGTGTGTTGATTGCCAAGAATGCGGAAAAAGAGTCTCAAGCCAAAGTCGAAGCTCTTCTTGCAAAGATCCAGGTAAGCGACGACGACCTGTTGGAGATTTGCAAGGTTGCTGGTGAGCCTTTCTTCGAAGCGCTGTACAATGGTAAGCTTGAAAAAGAACTTGTTGCAGTGTCGGATGAGGTCATAGCCTCTTGCGTCGCAGCATGTAAGGCGCAAATGTAGAATCAACGAAGTTGTTATGATATCTTCTATCCAAGGTGAATTTGCACGTTATGAAAGGTTGCTGAAGCAGGCAGTACAGCAAATTGACGATGATGCATTTTTTGCCCCTCTTCGGGAGGGGCAAAATTCTGTTGCTGTATTGGTGAAACACCTCGGTGGAAACCTGATTTCGCGTTTCACAGATTTTCGAACGTCTGACGGTGAGAAAGAATGGCGCAATCGCGACAGTGAATTCATCGTTCAAGCAACTAGAGATGATGTCATGGAACTATTCGCAAAGGGGTATGCAATATTATCAAGCGAACTCGCCGCTCTGAATGATTCCGATATTCATGCATTCGTCACTATTCGCGGACAACAGCTCACCATCTCAGATGCCCTGTGCCGATCGCTGGCTCATATGAGTTACCATGTTGGAGAAATTGTACAATTGTGTCGCTATCACAAAGGTGACGATTGGGAATATCTTTCAATCCCACCCAACCAAAGCGACGCCTACAACGCCAATCCAACGCTAGAAAAGCCCTCGCGAAAGTAGGTATGCTCACCACATCCCGTTTGCTGATTCACAAAAACAAAAACGGCTTCCAGCGCTCGTCGAGCTTGCGTTGATGCAATCTCAACAACATCACAAGTGTTGGCCGACGCGGCGTACGCTGCAACGGCATATGCGCTTCTGTTGGTGTGCGGTTGCCCTTGCGATTGTTACAGCGAATGCAAGCGCATACCATGTTTTCCCATGTGTCTTCACCACCACGTGACTTTGGAAACACGTGATCGATTGTCAGCGGTGGCTTGCCCGTACCACAATACTGACATTTGTGCTCATCTCTCCTGTGTATATTCTTACGCGTTGGTTCTACAGTTCTAAATGGCGCGCGAACATATTGAAATAATCGAATGACACTGGGAAACGCAAAATCTTGTGTCATACTGCGGATCACACGGTGTTCGTGTTCAGCAATGAGCTCTGCCTTGCTCAG
>JAUHYX010000036.1 GCA_030426285.1 bacterium | reverse complement strand
TCGTCATTGTTGGCGATTGCGGGTTTTCTGATTGTGCCCCTGGCTGTTGATGTTCCCTACAAATTTATGCTGCTAGCTGCCTTGTGGCTGCCACTTCGAGCTTTGTCAACTCCACTACTTGCTCACTTGAGAGTGAATATGCGTTTTGCAGAAGTATCGAGAGTACTTACCCTTGTGGGTGCGCTGCAATTCCTAGGAGGCAGTGTTGTGTTTTATCTTGCCGGCATGCTCGTTTTGCTAATGTGGTTCCTCGTCGCAGAATGTATTCGCCTTCTCTTTGTGGTGCGGTTGACGCAAAGCGACGTTGCTGGGTTGGTAAAACATGCTTCACAAACACCCTTGACGCTGCGGACCCAAGCACACCTAGCTGCCGTTTCGATCCAATCTGCACTGCTGTCGCGCAGTGGTGTATTGGCTCTTTCAATGACTGGCTCAATGGCGATGACAGGCGTGTATTCTGCTGCTCATCGGGTGATCTCGGTGGCTCGGATTGTTCCAGGAGCATTGTATCGCGTACTTGTTTCTGTGTTAAACACGCAGGGTGCTGTTTCAGCCCGCGCTGTCATTCTGATTGCCTTCGGGATAGGAATCGTTGGCTCTATCGCAATTGGTTTGTTAGCTGAGATTGCCATTCCATTGTTGTATGCCGAACGCATTGCATCTCAAGGTGCCGTAGAAGCTTTGCAAGTGCTGAGTCTGTTGTTCACAACACAAATGGTCATACACGCGTGTGAGTCTTTTCTCGTTTCAGGACACAGAGAGAAGACTGTGAATAGTCTACTCGCAATGCAGGTCCTTTTTATTTCAATAGCCTTTGCGCTCATGGCTCCAGTGGTAACCGTTCAGTTTACAGCGTACATTATTGTTTGCGCCGATGTTTGCACTGCTTTGGCTATGGTTGTTTCAGTTGCGCGACAGAGGAGAGCTCAATGAAATTGTTGGTGTGCGCATTTGTTGTGGTTTTGATGCTCGGCTCATGTGCTAACCCAGCGCCACCGAGTGGAGGCCCGCGAGACACAATTCCTCCTGAGGTCAGCTCTAGTTTGCCTGCGCGTAGCTTGTTTGTCACTGCACCAGAAGTCACTTTTGAGTTCTCAGAATGGGTTGATAGGTCTTCGTTTGAACAAGCTTTCAGTATTACGCCGCGCGCTGCGATTGAGTTTGATTGGTCGGGCAGAGAAGTGACCGTTTCTTTTGTGGATTCACTGCAATCTGAAACTACATATGTGCTTGACATCGGTCCCGCATTTCGCGATTTGCGCGGCAACAGGATCCCTTCAACCATAAGCATCCCTTTCTCTACGGGTGGGGTGTTGGACTCTCTTTCGTTTTCGGGTCGAGTAGTGTCTAGGTTTGAGAATATTGGCGTGATGCTGTTCAATGTTGCTGATACGATTTCTCGCGATCAACCTTCAACACCGGTGTATTACAAAGGCATAGGGCCAGACGGTACGTTTTCTTTTCAGGCACTAAAGCAACAGGAGTACCGGGTTGTTGCGGTGCAGGATGTTTATGGTGACGGTGTGTTCACACCATTTGTGGATGCAGGAACCCTGGGCGAGGCACCGAAATATATGCCAGCAGTTGGCACCAATGAGCTCCCTTTATTTTGGCTGAAAGATCTTCCGGATACGATTGCCCCAACAATTCGCAAACTCGGGTCGGCTGCAAAAAACAGCGTGTTCGTGAGGGCTTCGGAGTCTCTTAGTTCCTATCAGTGCACATTCGAATTTGTAACACCATCAGGTACAACAATTGGCGATGTGCGTCGAGCATTGAATGCAGACAGTACCGAGGTACGGTTCTACCACGACGACTTTGAACCGGGCGACTCCATCATACTTTCAGCCGTGAATTTGGTGGATGTTGCGGGCAACATTCGGGTACTTGAGCCGATGGACACTCTCGTCATATCAGAAAATGTACCCGTGCTGCGTCTTGTGCATCCTCAGAGCCGCAGAAGCGCTACTATTGTGAGTAAGCACAAGCCATTGCAACTGGAGTTTTCAGAGGCAATAAGCGAAGAGTCGCTGGCTTCTGCTCTGAGGTTGCTCGATGCGTCAGATACACCGACACCGTTGCAGCTACATTGGCTTGATGCTGCAACATGTGTTGTTCGTCCTAACAACGTTGACTTTGGGGTCGACTATACGCTTGAACTCGATTGGAACAAGGTTCAATCCTATTCTTCGGCACCCGCCGACACTGCCATTAGTTTTCGGGTAAGGTTTGAAGACCCTCGTAACCTTGGCACACTCAACATTTCTATTTCTGACAGTCTTTCCAGCAGCAAAACGCAATATGTTGTGGGGCTCTTCTCACAGGCAGGAATTGAGCAACATACAGCAACGGTCGTGGGTGCTGGTGAACATACACTGTCGGGGTTACCTGTTGGCAGATTTCACATTCGTGTGGTTCGCGACGAAAATCGCAACGGAACATATGACCAAGGGAATGTATTTAAATTCCAACCAGCCGAAGCAGTGCGCGGTGTTGCTCAGCCAGTAACAATCAAGGAGCGATGGATTACCGAGGGGGCATCAGTTGAGTTCTAAGATACAAGTGGTTGCCGACGAGAATATCACCGTGCTTGAAGAGTTGGAAACTCAAGGCGTAAAGGTT
The DNA here is from genome assembly GCA_030426285.1 of bacterium. Classification (GTDB taxonomy): domain Bacteria; phylum Bacteroidota; class Ignavibacteria; order Kapaibacteriales; family UBA7675; genus JAUHYX01. The sequence goes on along the minus strand of JAUHYX010000036.1, from coordinate 16,006 downwards.
CATCGCATGGCTGGCAGAAGCATTGCACGCAAGCATCTTGAGCATGCCGATGCGTTAATGGTTCGCAGTGTTACAAAAGTAGATGCTGCATTGCTTGAGGGAACGCCGGTCAAATGGGTGGGGTCTGCAACCGCCGGAGTGAATCACGTTGACACGCGTTCATTGCTGGACAATGGCATTTCTTTTTGTTACGCACCAGGCAGCAATGCCATGTCAGTTGCAGAGTATGTGTTGTTCTTTGCGACCCACTGGTGTTTGCGAAACAGTCTGACAATCAGTGGAATGACAATTGGAATCGTGGGGTTTGGCAATATAGGAACGCGGGTAGCTGCCTTGTTTCATCAACTTGGGTGCACAGTATTGTACTACGATCCATTCGTTCACGAACCACCGAAAAACATGTTTGCAGCTGAGAGTCTCAACATATCTCGTTGCAAAGACCTTCGCGACCTCATTGGGAGAAGTGATATTGTGAGCCTGCATGTTCCTCTCTCACAAACCGGTGAGCATGCAACCGCAAACATGGTAGATGCCGAAGAATTACGCTGTTTCAAGAAAGATGCCTTGTTAATACACACATGCCGAGGCGGAGTAGTTCGCGAAACCGCGTTGTTGGACTATATGCAGAAAAGTCAACTCACAGTTGTGGCTGACGTTTGGGAACATGAGCCAATAGTTCGAACAGATCTTGCTGGTGAGGTGTGGTATGGGACTCCTCACATTGCGGGATACTCATATGATGGGAAAGTAGCTGGCGCTCGCGTCCTGTTTCGAACCATGTGCGAGTTTTTCAACATTCCATACGAAAGTGACATGCCAGAGCACCAACATCGCCGCTCTTTGAACAGTTTTCTATCAGGTCAACAGCTTGATTTAGAAGAGCTGGTGCACCATATTGACCACAGTCGCCAATTGCTGTCCGATGCAGCGAGTTTTAAGCAACTGCTCGACTTGGCCGATAATGAACGAGGAAAAGCGTTCGATTCCATGCGAAAGTCGTATCCCAAACGCTTTGAAAGCCTAACTATCGAGTTATGAGGTTTGTTCATTGTTTTCTGTTGTATTCGGTTGGCACGGTTTTAGATGTTTAGAAAAGCAATACAAGTAGGAGTTTTTGATGGCAGACGAAACAGAAGAGCTTGAGGAACAAGAAGCCCCCAAGAAATCGGGGATGAGCATGAAAGCAATCATCGGTATTATTGCCGGCGTGATTGTGCTTCAAGTGGCTGTCGTAGTGTTTGTTCTTCCTAGCTTTATGGAGCCCGACCAGCTTACTGAGCAGACTGAGGGCGAAGAAGAAGAAGAGAATGCAGAAGAAGAAGAGAGCGAAGAGCCAGGCTATATCCACCAGTTGGATAAAGAATACACGATCAATGCATACAGATCAAAAGGATTTGCGCTCTTTGAAGTGGCCGTTGAATTGGAATCGATGGATGACGCTGCAGCACTTGGTGAAATGAATATTATGCCATTGGTGAATTCTCGAATAACTAAAATTGTTGGTTCCAAGACTGCAGATGAACTGCAGGATCCAATGATGCGGGATTCGATTGCTGCCGAACTCATTGAAGACCTCAATCAGTATACCGGAGAGATCAAGATTCGCAATCTGTTCTTTCCAAAGTTTGTGGTGCAACAGTAGGCTGAACATTAGCGGAGTAGAGTATGGGTGACGTATTATCACAACAGGAAATTGACAGTCTCTTATCCGGGATGTCCTCTGGAACTATTCAGGTAGACGAGGTTATCAATCCGGGTGGTGGTGAAAGCAAAGAAGTCATGACATATGACTTTAAGCGTCCCTCCCGTTTGTCAAAAAATCAACTCCGCACCTTTGAGAACATTCACGAAGGTTTTGCGGAAACGTTCAGCTATTATCTTGTTTCCAAACTGCAAACAGTTGTGTCAATCTCCCTGACAGCAGTTGACCAGTTGTTCTACTCGGAGTTTATCCTTTCAGTTTCCACACCAAGTTGTTTGTATGTGTTCGACATGGTGGGCACCGACGGACATGGCATTTTGGATGTGAGTCCTCACTTGGCATTCGCAATGGTTGAGCGGCTGCTCGGTGGAGGTGCAGATGTTACCCGCAAACCTCGCGCCATCACAGCAATTGAACAAGCTGTGATTCAGGGGATTATGGACAAGTGTTTTGACGAGCTTGGAACTGCCTGGCGCTCCGTTGCAGACTTGAACTTTGAGTATACGAGATTTGAAAACGAGCCAGACTTTGTGCAAATCGCGCCTGGATCTGAGATTGTGATGGTTGTGTCGTTTAATGTCACAATCGGTACGAGCTCGTTTCTGATGACGCTGTGTTTCCCAACTTTTGCACTTGAAGATGTCATTGCTCAGCTCAATCGACGCCAACTACAAGGTTTTCGCGGTGGTGAAGAAGCGGATCTCAAAAATGCTGAGATTATTAAACGTCAAATCGCCACCACGTACTTACAAGTGATTGCGGAGTTAGGAAGAGCGCGAATTACGCTGCAAGAGCTGATGGACCTTCACGAAGGTGATGTACTTAAGCTCGACACAAAAATAAATGCGGAGCTTCAGTTGGTGATTGGCGGAGTGCGCAAACTAGCAGCGCGTCCCGGTATTGTTGACGGTAAGAAAGCCGTGCGAGTGATCCGCAAGCTTGACGATTCAGATATTATTGACTAGTGCCGATACTATAAGCACTATAATCCCAAAAATAGGTCGCTGATATGACACAAGAAGAGATTGATGCTCTCATTTCCAGTGGAAACATTGACGAAGATAGCTCTGGCTCGTCTGCACCTTCACAAGAGGTAGACAGTCCAGAGTTTCAGCAGTTTGAGACTCAAAGCGGATTTCAAGGTGGTGGCGGTGGCGGCGGAGAAGTACAGGTAACCGCTGACGACCCTCGTTTGCAATTGCTTCTGGACTTAGAGCTTCCTGTTTCTATTGAACTCGGACGCACAAAGATGCTCATTCGAGACATCTTGCGTTTACGTCGCGGCCAGGTGGTTGACTTTGACAAGTTGGCTTCTGAGCCAGTAGATGTTTTGGTAAACGGCAAGAAAGTAGCAGAAGGTGAAGTCGTTGTTGTTGACAAGCACTTCGGTATTCGTATCACAACCCTCGTGGATTCCGCTGCTCGCCTCAGTGCAGCAGGTGGCAAACAAGGATAAGTCAGGTGACAGAACCACTGATAGAATCGTTTGGCACATTGGTGCTCATTATTGCCTTCTTAGCCGGTGCATTGTGGTTTGTAAAGCGCTATTCGAAAAAGCGGCTCAGCACAGGTGAAGGCAAGCGTTTTAGAGTGGTTGGTAGGCTGCCTTTAGAACAAAAGCGCAGTCTCTATCTGGTACTGCTCGGCGAACAACTCCTCGTTGTTGGTACATCTGACACTGGTCTTACACTGCTCAAAGAGATATCCGACCCAGCGCTCATAGCCCATTTAACCGATATCGATATTGACTCTTTGAGCCTTCCTTCAGGGACAAAAATTGATGGTTCGCCACAAAAAGTTAGTGCTGTTTCTAGTGGTGTACAGCCCGATGAAAACATGGTATCGTTTGCTGATTTTGTAAAATCCCTCACAAAAAAAGAAAACAGATCCTGAACAGCTTGAATTTACGCGAGTTAATGCGGATATTTGCTACTTTCCATTACTTTTAGGCGGATAGTATACATACCTATTCGTCCATCACTTCCTCAGGATCATTCTCAGTGTTCAGAGTTCTATCAAATGACATCGCAATCGACTTAGGTACAGCCAATACCTTGGTTTGGATGAAGGGCAAAGGCATTGTGCTTAACGAACCGTCTATCGTGGCATTTGATAGGAACACGAAACGCATTGTTGCTATTGGACACGAAGCAAGAGCGATGGTTGGTAAAACGCATCGAGACATTCGTACTATTCGACCAATGAAAGACGGTGTTATCGCAGACTTCGAAATTGCAGAGGGGATGATGCGTGCTTTCATTCGCAAGATTTCCCCTGCCTGGCAACCCGCTCGCAGAGTTGTTGTGTGTGTTCCATCGGGAATAACGGAAGTTGAAAAACGCGCCGTACGAGATTCTGCGGAACACGCCGGCGCAAAAGAAGTATACTTGATCGCCGAACCAATGGCAGCCGCGATAGGAATTGGACTCAATGTCTCGGAACCTGTAGGAAATGTTATCGTCGACATTGGCGGGGGAACAACGGAAATTGCCGTGATCGCTCTGAGCGGAATTGTAAACGACGAATCTATTCGCATTGCTGGCGATGAAATGACCCGTTCGATCGTGCAATACTTTAAGAAGAATTACAACATCTTGATTGGTGACCGCACTGCGGAAATGATCAAATGCGAAGTTGGATCAGCCGTTCCGCTTGATCCCGAAATTGAAATTGAAGTGAAAGGGCGCGACCTTGTAGCCGGAATTCCGAGAATGACGCAAGTGTCGTCAGTAGATATTCGCGCAGCCTTGAACGAAGCTGTATCTGCCATGATTGACGCAGTCCGCGCTCTCCTCGAAAGAACGCCACCAGAACTTGCTGCTGATATATTTGATCGCGGCATTATGTTGACAGGTGGTGGCGCTATGCTAAAAGGCTTGGATGAACGCTTGCGTCGCGAAACCAACTTGCCAGTTCACGTTGCAGAAGACCCACTTGAGGCGGTTGTGCGAGGCACCGGGAAAGTACTAGAAAACTTACACGAATACTCTTCCGTTCTGATAAAGAGCCGCAGATACTAATCACGAGGCAGTGTGACGATGTTTCGGCTCATGCGCATCATATTTGAGTACAAGGAACCGATTACATTGTGTTTCTTGATCATCATTAGCTTTTCGCTGATGTCACTCGGAGACACAACGCAACTCCGCGGTTTTCGAGCACTCTCCGTTACAGGTATCGGCACAGTACAAGAAGTGTTTTCTTTTATCCCCAACCCTGCAGCACTGAAAGCTGAGAACGAAGCTCTCCGAGAATTAAACTACTACTTGAGTAAAGAAGTTGGCAAAGAGCGCAAAGCAAAATTGGAGAACGAGCGATTGCGTTCGTTGCTCGATATAAAGCAAGAGTACGAGTTTCCAGTTGTCGTTGCTGAAGTTGTACAACGAGTAACCTCTGGTTTGCGAAGATACGTGTATTTGAATGCCGGCTCTGAGGACGGTATACAAGAAGGTATGACTGTAGCTAACGACAGAGGTTTGGTTGGGCATGTTTTTGCCGTAGAAGAAAGTCACTGCTTGGTACAGCTCATCACAAATTTAGACACACGCATTAGTGTTGTCGACGAAAGATCCCGTGTAGAGGGAATCTTAGTGTGGGAAGGCGGGAGGCATATGAAACTCACCAAAGTCGCCAAGAGTAGAGATGTACAAGCTGGTGATATGTTACTCACTTCTGGATTCAGCAGTATGTATCCTGAAGACGTATATGTCGGCACAGTTGCTGAAGTTACTGAAGAACCAGGCTCGTTGTTTAGGGAGATTCTAGTTGAGCCGCGAGTAGATTTTGATATCCTCGAGCAAGTGTTTGTGAGTATGCAAGTTCCACACCCTGAAATTCTTGAGCTGCGCAAGAAACTGCAGGAAAAAATCAACCTCGAGAGATAACATGGCTCTATTCAAAGAGGAGACGCAACTTGTAACCGGGAATTCTGTTTTTCAGAATCCTGCCACACGCTATGTTGCTTATGCAATGATTGCTCTGTTGCTTTCACTTGCTCAGAGACTGCTTCTAGGAGGCATTGAAGTTGGCGGTGTTGCCCCTGATCTATTGCTGATTTTTGCCGTGATGATAGCCCTAGGAGAAGGACAGTTTGTAGGAATGCTCGCCGCTTTTGGGGCTGGACTCATTTTTGATTCCGTGAATGTTGGAGCCTTTGGAAGTAGCGCACTTGCCAAGGTTATCTCTGTTTATGTTGCAGGCATGTTTTACCGAGAGGGAATGTATAAGATCACGGTTGGCTCAATGAAGTTTTTGGGCATTATTGCTTTGAGTTCATTTGTGAACAATATCATCAAGAACTTCTTTGCGCTGCGTTTGACGGAAGTAGACTTCATCGACTTTTTTGTCACATATGGAGTCAGCGAGACTCTCTACACAACAGTGTTTGCAGCCTTTCCCATGTTGTATTTTGCACGAAAAAAATTGTGATATAGCCCCAGCGTGTTTGATCTTTTTGAACATACTGCTGATAATGAAATTGAGGAGTTGTTGGCAACGTACAACTCTCAAGACGTCGCCTCACAACCCGAGGCATGGGTTGTTCCATACTTGCTTGCAGACCCATTCGTGCATCACATTCAAACACCTGCAGTGTTACAGTCATTTGGTGTTGAAGACATAAAGAGTGCGTATACACGAATAGTGCAGTTCGCATTTGACAAGAAGGAAGTTGCTTGGACGAAACTTGTCACTAGCTTGGGCAACGCAGCACCTGCTGGTCTCCTTCAATCTGTGAGTCGCATGGATCCGGAAGTACAAGAATGGTTTCTCGGTGATGTATTTTGTGACCTCAACAGCGCGAAAATAGAAGAGTGTCGAGAATTGCTGATGGATATCTCATTGGAGAACTCTGGTGACGGGGTTGATATTGCCGCGCTTGAAGCTATTCGAACCTTTACTTTGCTTACACCTACTGAGTTTAATCTGCACATCGGCATGAAGATTCGACATCTTGAAATTCACCGACAGGAAGTGCAAGACAATCCAGTACAGTATTCGATATCTGGTAGATCTTCTGACGAAGAACACGCCTCGCACCTAGCTGGGGAGCGTGCTCAAGCAATTGCTGAATACATAAATGAGCTCCAATCCCTGGTGTGGCACAACTAAGTGCAACGAAGCACTATTCTGATTCAAAGGCTTTTTTTCTTGCCAATGCAGCCTGGTAGCGCTGCTTGATTTTTCCTGTGGTCAACAATTTTTCGAAGGTAGTTTTGATATCGAAGAATGACTTAAACGGGTAGTGCGGAATGCGATGCTTGTTGCAATAAGCGGCCAGTTGCTTCTTTGCGAATACGATGTCCGCGTGTTCCGCGCCACAAAAATCTGAACGTCCGTCGCCAATATAGACCACAACATCATCATCAGCTGTGTGCTTGAGCACAACATTGCGCTTGCACGAAGCTGCAAATGTGCATGTACAATTTTCACAGGCACCGGGAAAGCGCGGTGAGGGCGCCGAGCTATTGGTTTCAAAGCTCAGATAGTTGCAGTATGTAGGAGCATCGATGTTTTGCTGCAACAAAATTGGTTGCACATACTCGCGAAAGCCATCGCTCACCACATACAGTGGCACTCGGTGTGAGTGTAGAAACTCGGCGAAGCGTTTGAAGTGAGCATCAACGAGTTGTTCTTGGGCAAAAGCATGTATGCGCTCCTTTGTTAGAGCAGTACATGAGCCAAATGCCATTTTCCAATACTCGCGAATTGTAACAGTGCCGTTGAGAAGTTGCTTGTGAAGTGCAAAGTCGCCAAATTCTTTGATCACTTCATTGCCTAAATCTCGCAGGGTAATTGTGCCGTCGAAATCACAGAACACCCTGATTGTAGGAGCGTCGGTCTCAGTACGTGTAGAAGCCACGGTTCGTCTTTTTCCCTACATAGCCTGCGCGCACCAATTGTTTGAGGTAAACGCATGGACGATATCGTTCTTGACCGTATTCTTCATATAGGCACTCGAGGAGCATGACAACCATGTCCAATCCTATTTCATCCGCCCATGCCAATGGACCCTTTGGATAGTTCGTGCCCAGTTGCATGGCTCTGTCAATATCTTCTGGAGAAGCAACGTTCTCCATTACAGAAAATGCAGCTTCATTGATGATAAGTGCCAGAATGCGCGGACTCACGAGGCCAACTCGGTCGCCAACAACTTCCGTTTGACGTTCACAGGACGTAAAGAGCGACTCAGCCTTGGCAATTGTTTTACTGTCTGTGTCGAGAGCTGGTGCAAGCTCAACCACTGAAGCATTTTCAATAAAACCTGGCATCCCGTTGAAGTTGATTACGTTGCGGAACACACCCTCAGCTCGAACCTCGGTAGCAGTAGAGAATGGATGTGCAACGAGCAACAGAGATTGGGACGGGAACGAATGGGTTGCAGCAACGCTAAGTGGGTGGATCTCATCGTCACAACCGAAGTCAACGATAATGTCCCATTGCTTTGCATGTAGATCATGCTCTTCGATTTCATATTGATGCAATTCAGCTAGTTGCATGGGAGCATCGCTGCAAAGGGAAAACGCAACATTTGAATTGTGCAGCAATTGTGCAAAAGAAGAAAGAGAAGATGAATCGAAAGAACCCGTCAATAAAATTGTCATAGTTCCCGTAAACCCGTAGCTTCGTGATGTTTTAGTTTCATGAATAGCAAATTACACTTGTTCTGAGAGTTCAGCAACAATACGTACAGATAGATCAGTTGAGGCAATGATAACATGAGCAATATGTGGAAGAGAATACTTGTCGGGTTGATCGGCATTCCCATCGTTGGTGCTTTGCTGTATGTTGGCGGGTACCCGTTTCTCATGTTTGTTGTTCTTTTGACAGTTATTGGCCTCTGGGAAGCAACCAACATGGCGCGTGAGAACGGAGTGCGGCTGCGTCTTGGCATTTCAGCTGTGTTCTCGGTGTTGTTGGTATTGCAACAAGCTGGAGTACTGGCTGGGGCAGGAGCATCAAGTCTGAGTTACTCACACATTCTAGTTGTGTTTACGGTGTTGCTCATGACAGTCGAATTGTTCAAGAATCAGGAGAATCCAACCTCGAATATACTGTACAGTCTTGGCATGACAGTGTTTCTCTCGCTGGGATTCTCTTCTTTGTACCAACTGCGAGAAACCACAGATATATGGGGTACAACTGAAGCAGGATTTCCATTGGTGCTGAGTGTTTTTGCGGCAATATGGGCCTGCGACTCAGGAGCATATTTTGTGGGAAAAACTATCGGACGCAACAAGGTGTTTCCAAGAGTAAGTCCAAACAAGACATGGGAAGGCTCGATTGGCGGTGTTGTTTTGGGTGCATTGGCATTCTGGGGAATTTCAACATGGTTATTTGTAGAACCACCCGTCGTGATGGCACTTGGCCTGGGAGCGCTGGTGTCGGTTGTAGGTCAAGTTGGTGACTTTGCCGAATCGCTCATAAAGAGAGATACAGGAGTGAAGGATAGCTCGAACATTATACCAGGCCATGGCGGTGTTTTGGATCGTTTTGACAGCGCGTTGTTTGCAATGCCGATTGCGGCAGTGATTGTTGCGCTGATGAAATAGGCGCCGGGGAACAAGCCCTTCCCCCACACAAGAATTTCGCGATTTTTCAAACACCTGTCAACCGCGACGCACCCTCTTGCAGCTTGAAGCTGCGAGAAACCAAGGCAGGCAATTTCAGAAACGGCTGATAATTCCATTTGCCCATGAGTTTGCACTGATCCTGAAAACATGACTGTTGCAGCCAGTTTTTGCCACAAGTTTGATGCACAGAGGTTCATTTGACAGTTCGGTCTGACTTTGGCAAAAGTGTGCAGAAATTCAGAGACAGTATCGGTTCAACTCTCGAGTTCTCTCTCGTACATTGTCCACGCTAACAAAGGTTTGACGAAATGAAATTGATATCAGCAGATGGTACTCTTCAAGATCGTATTGCGCTGAATAGTAAGGCTGTTCGACTGTTGAAAGTACAAGACGAGCCAGCTACATTGCATGCAGGGACGATTGTTGTTTGTGGTGGTGGACATGTGTCCTATACGGTTGCAGGTAGCTCTTACACGTTGCAGGAAGGTGATTTTTGTGTGCTCGATAGATCCATAGAGCTGTTTCCGGAAGCTGGGCAGTCCACTCTCCTAATCATTGAACTCGAGGATCCCGCACCGCATACGCCCCCACGATCGCTAAAGCTTTTGTTTGCGTCGATTAAAGAATTTTGGTCGCCTAAGGTCGCTGCCGAAACAACTCACTATCAAATCAAATTGGCAAAACTGCATGGTGAGTTTGTGTGGCACAATCACGAGGCTACCGATGAACTCTTTGTCGTGTGGGATGGTGAGCTGATGATGCACTTTCAGTCTGCCACAGTTACCATGAAACCGCGCACCGCATTGAGTGTGCCGCGGGGTGTTGAACATTGTCCCGAAGCTGAAGAGATAGTGTGTGCTATCCTCGTAGAACCCAAAGGCGTTGTGAATACAGGAAAGGCTGGAGGAAGTCTCACGGCACCAAATGATGTACGCATTTAACTTCCCCCAGCAGCATGCTTACTGAACTTTCTGTAGAGAACCGACCACGCGTCTTCTGTCGGCGTGAATTCGGTAAAAATATGTTCCCGCCACTGATTCTGGAAGACGCAACTCCATGCGGTGAACTCCAAGGTCTTGACGTCCCATCCGCTGAGCCGCAACCACATTGCCTTTCACATCTACAATCTCTATGATCACATCTGCCGACTCAGGCAAAGAGTATTCAATCACCGTTTGTGATCTGAATGGGTTTGGATACACGCGAGATTCAACGTCGCTTGCAAGACCAAATCCGTCGACGCTACTCGCAGTGTCAAACAACTTGATGGTCTCAAACTCTCCCATCAGTATTTGCTCGATTTCATTTTTGGGACTCAAGAACCACTGTGCCAACGCCGAGGCATATACTTGGCGATAGTCGAACTGCATCGTCAAGTCTCCTCGACTGTCGAGATTCACGAGGTCGGGGTCTTCGCCGTGAATGGTGTTGCCAATAACTTTGTTGCCAAACACGAATAACGGCGCGGCAGCACCGTGATCTGTTCCTTGCGATCCGTTTTCGTTGACTCTGCGGCCAAATTCCGAGAAAGTCATACCAGCAACTTTGTCGCCAAACCCCTGAGCATTGATGTCTTCCATAAAGGCATTAACAGCGCCATTGAGCTCATTCATGAGGTTGTCGTGCGCATTGAGTTGCAATGCATGGGTGTCGAATCCGCGTAAGCTCACCAAGTAAAACTGAGTCTGCAGACCACCGGAGATCATGTGTGCAACGGTTTTAAGAGAGTTCGCCAATCCAGTTTCCGGATACACAATTGATGGAGAGTTTTGCCCGTTGTCGGCCGCAACTTGCACACGGTCGGCATACAAACGGGAAGCCTCAGCTACGGAACGTATGTAGTCCAATTCATGTCCAGCAGGTGTATCTGGCGAGCTGGGATACGTTACTCCTTCGCCGCTAGCAATATCAATAAATTCTTGATAATTCCTGAAAATGATGCCGGTATTGCCTTTACTGCTGAGAAAGCTGAGTGAGCTGTTTGTACCAACCTGGATTGCCAAGGGGTCAGGGGGAAGCACAGTTGGAAACTCAGGGTTTACAGCTTCTAAATACCTTCCAATCCAGCCCGTAGAGAGAAACACATCGCTGTCAGAGGCTGTATTCCAAATATCGGTTCCGCGAAAGTGAGAGCGATTGGGATTCGGATATGTTACTCCCTGCACGAGAGCGAGCTTCTCTTCATTGAACAATCGGTTGAAGTCGGTAAGACGTGGGTGCCACCCCAACCCGTCGTTGATCTTGAGCACATCAGATTCGCCAAAAGCCAGTGTTGATCGTGCATCGTGATACAGTTGGTTGGAATACGGTACAACCGTGTTCAAACCATCGTTTCCACCATCAAGCTGTATGAGAACAAATATTTTGTCAGTGCCTGCTGCCATTTTCTGCATTGCTTGCAGAGATGGCGACCATGCTAGGGCTCGTGCTGAAGTTGCCCCAAGAGCGGGCAATGCAGTTAACGCAACGCCGGCACCAAGGCCACCCTTTATGAAGTCTCTTCTTTTCATCTTCTTTTCCTCGCGTTTCGTTACTTACATTAATTGGTACTCAGGGAATTCAGTTAGGCGCGCTAGCATGTTTTCTAGACGGACTTGAAGCTGCGGAGATTCCAAAATATTCTCCCATTCATAACTCGGAGCGCCGAGAAGCAGCTCGTTGTACAACAACTCAATTTGGCTGATGTGCAGAGGCATGGCTAGCATGGTCTCAACAACATCGTAAATGAATGCCTCAACATCGTCCAACGAACTGTAACTCTGAGCCCATGCAACAATGTCAAATTCGACATCATCTGAAAAACGCCCTCCGCCAATCTGTCGCCTGCGTACAGTTTGCGCAGATATCAATGTTCGATAGGGATAGGTTTGCGTGTTGATCCACTGCCGATACCCAGGCCAACCTGCAACATTCGGTGGGTCCAGTAATTCTTGCCCCAAGTAATCACTAACAGCAACCATATACTGCATAGGGTTCGTTTGTCTTCCAGATCCGCTGAGTGGCATGTCCATCCCAATAGCATGCATCAAATTGACAGCGTACTCAACAGGGGATTTGATGTGTGCCCCCATGATCTCTTCTGAATAAAAATGATCCATGGTGAATAGCGTTTGTAGGGCTGTCGTGACGTCGTAGTCGGCCTGAACAATGACATCGGCGAGATATGCAATTGTGGCTGGATCAGGTAAGGCGTACACAAACTCGCGGTACAACCTGTCAGCCAAATACACTGCCGCTACTTTTTTGCCTACATATTCTGGTGCCGGTGCGACTGGAGTGTCACTTTCGGTGAACTCCCTGTCGAAAATTATGTCGATAACTTGTTGCGCTTCCAATGTTCCGGCATCGGGATCCAGAATTGTGCTCGATATCGTTTGCCCCATAAACTCCTTGTTGCCGTAGTCGTGCAACACAGGTACAAATTCAACCGTGACGGTTACTGCGTCACCCGTTGTTCTCGTTCTGAACTGCCAACCTGTAAATACGCGGGAAAGTTCAACAATATCATGCTCTGTGTAGTTGCCCTCGCCCATGGTGAACAACTCCAACAATTCTCGAGCAAAGTTCTCATTTGGACGGTTTTTGATGTTCTCGTTGGTGTTGAGATATAAAACCATCGCGGGATCAGTTACACTGTATAGCGCCAGATCCTTGAATGACCCAAAAGCCTTTTCTCTGTACGCAGAGGTTTGTATCCAAAGAGCTTGTGGTACACGTACGGTTTCGTATTCAGTGACGAACAGGCCGTGCCAGAATAGTGTCATTTTTTCACGGAGTGGACTCGGCAACGCCTCTCGGTTTTGCTGCACGGATGCGATGTTCATGTTGCGCAGCCACCAAGCTTTGTGCTCGCGATTCCAACGGTTGTAGCGCTGTTGCCGCTCAATAGTATAGGGTTCAATAAGGTCGTCGGTCCAAGTATACGGGCCTCCAGAATCAGCGTCGGCACCTTCGGGATCCCAATTCGATCCCTGCGGATCGTTCTCACCCTTGAGAGGCGGCGCAAGTCGTTTGCCATTCTCGGGGTTTAAGAGTCTCTGAACCGTTGCATTCATACCTTCAGCGACCACAAAATCAATCTCTGCACGAGTTGCGCCAAATCCAGCTCTCCTCATCAAGTGCGCTGCCTGTTTGGTTGACCACTCTCCAGAATACGTTTCTGTTGTGCCAGGTTGTTGAAGTGCCTTTGGCTGAATCGCTCGCTGCAGGGCAGGAGAAGCCATCCATGCGACAGCATTGCTGCGTATGGTACTTTGAGCCTGTTGTTGCCCAGTTAAAAATGTACGTCTGTCCATACTATTTCTCCCGTTGGATCTAGTGCAGTGTGAATCTCGAAATTGCTGCGCTGAAAAGGTCGCACGGCAATGAGATGTAGCATCGAGGAAAATAGTTTAATTTTTGGATTGCAAACAACAGAATTAAGTGGATGGCCTATTGTTGCAGAACAGTTTGATACACATCAGCTATTTGCTGCGCTAGGATTTCGTTTGTGTACTTGTTCTTCACTCTTTGGATACCGGCCTCTCTCAGAGAACTCAACAGCTCGGCGTTCTCGAGCAATGTTGTCATCTTTGTGAGAAGATCGTCAACATTGCCTTCTTTGAACACGAGGCCAGCATCGCCAATGACCGTTGGAATCTCGCCAGATGAAGAACCAAGAGGCACAGTGCCACAAGCCATGGCCTCTATGAGAACACGTCCAAACTGCTCTTTCCACTGTGGTGTGGTGAGTGAAGGCAACACCATAATGTCCGCCAAACGCAGGTATTTCGGGACTTCTGTAGGTTCTACATTGCCAGTAAAGTGCACCCTGTCTTTCAGTCCTTGTTGGCGCAATCTCGACTCAAATTCAGTTTGGTCTCCACCGGAACCGACCATTAATAATAGTCCATGTGTCGACTTGCTAAATGCCTCGATCAGAGTGTCAATACCCTTCATTTTGAGCATGCGTCCAACATAAAGCACCACAGGCTCTTCTTTTTGCAAAAACGCTGGCGGAAGATCCGTTGGTAGTTCTCCGTCTGCGTAGTATGTATGCGGGTCTACACCGTATTGAGGAATGAAACATCCCGGCCCAGAATACCCTTTTTCGCGGAATACCCCTGGCCCTTCGTGGCTGCCGTAAATCATGTAGTCAATGTTGGACAACGCATACTTTTCCAAGCGGGGAAACAAATAGCGTTGCGGCTGGTACCAAGGCCGTTTTGTGTAATCATGGTTGATGTTTTCCCATGTAAACGCAACAAACTTAGGGCGTTTCTTGAGCAAGCCGGACGCGAACATTATTTGCGAGGTCACCATCGAAACGGGTTCTTCCTCTAAGTGAATGATGTCCGGTTGAACATCAGCGAGCAGTTTTTGGAGTGAGAGGTACACATGGAGGTGTTGCCTGCCTTTTTCTCCAAAAAGTGTTGGCAGCTTCTTAACAGTATACATGCCAAAACCATTGAAGCCTTCGCGAACTTTCCCTGCTTCAAAGTACCGAGTGGGGGTAAGTAGCGTTATCTCGAACTCCTTGTGACGCGCCAAATAACGGAGCTTGTCTTGGTATACATCGACAACACTGGAGTGAGAGACTATAAGTACTTTTGTTTTCACAGCACAAACCTACGAATTACTTGAGGATTCTACCGCTGACAATACATTTAGAGAGCCATTGGCGTTTCGCTTGTAGCTCCTCAATGCTCATTTCTTCTTGTGCTCGCGTAAACTTGCGTTTGTAGTTGGCGTGAATGTGTGCAATCGGCATGTTTACACCGCGCTCTCGCATGAGATACATGAGTCGTGCCGCTAGTTGGCTACACTCTTGCCTCAGGTCCGCTTCTTTCTGGGAAACATCAACCACTTCAGTTGCAATAGTGTGTGTGGTGACAGGCGCTGTGGCGTCGGGAAACAATTCCAAACTCACGGTTTTTTGCCCCTTGTGTTCAACCGCTTGCAACTGCCACAATTCTTCTCGTTCTGTTTTTACGACCTCGCGTTCGACTTCGCGCTTTACCTTAACCTCAATTCCCACTTGTTCTTCAGACGATATCCATTCGAGGATGCGGACGACTTCCGAATCGTTGGCAGCAAAAATGTCACACACATTGTTTTCCGCCGAAAAGCCATTGTAGAACCGCATGCCGCGGAAAATTTGTTGCAGCGTTTTTGACCAAGCTCGTACGAGATCTGATTTAACGATCAGGCTGATGGGTTTGATGTCCGTGCCTTCACCAATCATATCAACCTGAACCATCACATCGATGTTACCTAGGCGGTACGACTTGAGCAGACGTTCGCGTTCTTTCTGTGGCACATCCTGCCCGATTCTAGCACAGCTGTACTTCGGAAAGTGCTGTTGAATGAAACTGTGCATTGCTGCTGCATGTGCGTTGCTCATGGCAATCACCAACATTTGTGGTGCAGTTGCGCCTGACTTTGCGGTTTCAGAACTACTCTGCTGATGGGCAAACGCAGATCTCTTAGCTGCAAATGCTGCAAACGCGGGTGAGAGTAAATTGCGCAAGTACACGTCGTGAAAACGCAAATTTTTGCGCGCTAAGTATGCATCGAAATCGTTCTTGCTCTTGGCAATTTCCAGCATCTCGCCGAGTGATAGCTCAACTATTTCGCCGGTGTCATTGCGCTTCATTGTAACTGAATAGTCGACGATGTGAACGTCAACCTTTTTGAGAATTCCACCCTCTTTGTGTGCATCTCGCAGAGAAACCTCGTGCAGAGCTACATAGTA
>JAUHYX010000279.1 GCA_030426285.1 bacterium | reverse complement strand
CAATGGCAAGGCGGTAACGGGAAAAGCGGAAGAACTTGTGCGCCCTACAAGCACAACATCACCATCCGAGACATTGTTTAGAGCTGCGATATCCCGGCCTTGGTCCCATATAGAACCACCTAAATACGAATTCCATACTGGTTGTCCAGCAGCACTAAACGCCACCACTATTGCGTCTTCTCGCCCTCCGCTATACTCGTTTTGGAACGTAGGAGGAATCACCGGAAACTCGTCCGCTCCGGTACTACCAGTGGCAACAATATCTCCAGCCCCATTAATCGTCACTGCTCGCAGAACATCTTCTTTGTCATCTGTACCGTACAATGTTGACCACACCATCCCCCCGTTCGACGGATTCACTTTTGCGATGAAAGCATCTTCGTTGAATGTATTTGTGGTTTTAAACGCTCCAGCGGTGGTCGGAAATGTACCTGAAAGAGTTTCACCACACACAATGAGTCGCCCATTTGCATCACTCGTGATACCATAGGCAAAGTCTGAGGAACCTCCACCCAAATAGGAACTAAAAATGGTGTCGCCAGTCGAGCCGTTTAACAATCCAACTATTGCGTCTGAATGCCCTTGATTCTCGGGCTGAAATGCATTCGAGGTGATAGGGGCATCTTGTCCTCCCATATATCCGGCAATTCCTACATCTCCGCTGGAAGTGACACATATACTTGTGATGACCTCGAGGTCATTGGTTGCGTTCGAACCAAAGAGAGTTGACCACGAATAGCCTAGTAGGTCTGCATCTAGTCTCGCAACGAATCCATCTGCCGGACCGTTGAATGTGCCTTGAATTGCGCCTGAAGAAATATGATACCAACCACTCGCTACCTTTCCGCCAATAACGATGTCGCCTCCAGCAGCTCCTGCTACCGTGAGAATTTCACAGTTGCCTCCGCCACCCCACCGGGTCGAAGCAATGTGTTTGCCGTCGGAAACGGCAAATTGTGCAATCATGCCGTAAGGGCTGCCGCCTGGATTTGGCGCTGTTATCTGCCGATTTGTTGGCAAGTCGTGACTCTTCGAGCTGCCGACAATATATACAGTTGCCTCATCTGCAGACAAACAAATATCTGCCGCGTCATCGCGAGCATTTCCACCATATATGACTGTCCATTGCAGTGCACCCTGCACATTGAATTTCGATACATACACATCGGTTCCACCCTTGAAACCGCCATTGCCAAACTCTATACTCTCGGTTGAAGCGGATACAAAAACATCGTTGTTCGAGCTTGTTACTACAGAGGCTTTATGCTCTTCGCTGGTTCCACCGTTAAGCAGAGACCAACGCACTCCGGGATCAACAACAATAGGCATGGATTCAAATCCTGGCTCAACTTGCCATCGCAGTGTATCGGCAGAAACATTGTATCGGACATGTACGGGTTGCTCGGACCTGTTGTTCACCCACGACACCGGTGCGTCTTCTACAAAAGAAGATTCATTGCCGTACTCAACCAGCAAGTCACCTTGTCCAAATGGAGTCAACTCAGCGTTTTTGTAATGCAAAAACAGATGTTCAAGAAGCCGTCCCTGTTCAGCCTCAATATCATATTTGAGGTGTCCATCTTTGATATAGTACACAATATCAATGCCGGGCTGAATATTGCGATAACGCAAACGCTCGTAGTTGCCGACATTTGTATGCTGTATCCGTGATGTATAGTAGTGGAGTTGATGCGAGGCTTGTTTTTCTGCAACTACCTGAGCAGAAGAATTGTGCGGGAACGAAACCACGAGGCTATCACCACTCTTTGAAAGAGTGTTAACAAACGTTAGCCCATGAGGTGTAAACAAAATCACCTTGCCTTCAATGCGACTGAAGTACAACACTTCAGACCTCTGAATTTGGCCTACGTTTTCTTCAAACAGCTGAGATCGTGCGGACGTCGACACCAGCAGCAACAATATGACTGCTGTAATAAAACGCATAAGTCGTGAATAATACTATAAACACGGCACGTCGACAAGTGTAACATGGAGAATCTGCTTATAGCGCGAAAAAAACGAGCTCGCTATCTACAACTTTCGTACAGTGAGGTGCTACGGTTGAGTATCTGAAGCCTGCTCAAACTTGGCTTTGCGTTGTTTCCACAATTCTGCATCAACAGTCTTGTTCATCTTCTCGGCCAATTCAACGAGCTTGCTATATGTTTTGAGAGCTTCACCGCGGTTCTGAACCGCTAGATAGTTTGAAAGACGCTGCTGCTCAGCTGCATAGGTAGCTTTCAACAATGGGTCTGTGTCGTCGCCAACAATTTCTGCCTGTGGCGAACTCCCCTCTGGTCTAGACTCTTCTACAGCTGATTCACGTGGTTGGGGTGCTTCAGTCTGCGGCTGCTCCGAGATCACCGATTCTTCTATTTGTGGCTGTAAATCGACAGTTTCAGGAGTTTCTATAACTTGTTCAGTCTGCTGCTTTACAGGTTTTACTGGCGATACATCCTCGTCTGATCCCGAAGTAAAATACATGTATGCACCTGTGGCCGCAGCACCTAAGCCACCTACAATGATGAGTCCGGCTTTTGAAAAGAATGTTGTAGATCCCGATGACATAAGTGCTCCGCCAACTGTTCCCGTAGCAATGGCAGTAACGACTTTGGACTTTGTGCTTGCTAACAGGGCAGGACTCGCAGTTTCTGCGGCATCATCTGCATCTAAGAGTTCCAACACGCGCTCAAACTCAGACACATCCGCGTCGAACTCACTGTCTTCCAATCTCCGCGATTGCAACAGCGCTTGGCTCGATTCATCGAGCGAGCCATTCATCAAGTTTTCCAGCAGTTCCTCATTCGTCATGTTGATCCTCGATATACGGGGCTAGTGTCTTTTGCAACATTCGTACAGCTCGAAACACTCTGACTTTTGCCAAACTCAGTGAAATACCGAGCATTTCACTGATTTCCTGATACGAGTACCCCGAATATTGTCGAAGCACGAGACACTCACGAAATTCATCTGGCAACGCAGCCACAGCTTTTTCCAATGCTTCTTTCAAAAACCAGTCGGTTTTCATACCGCCGGAGGAGTTCAGCAAAGGTTCGAACTTTGGTTCAGTTATGTCTTCTGTATACTTGCGGTCGCGAATTGCGTTGAGGCTGGTAGTGCGAGCAATTGTAAACAACCATCTCGCAAAATTGCCTCCAGAAAACGATTCGCGTTTTTCATACACCTTCACAAACACGTCTTGGTAGGTGTCTTCAGCCAGTGTTACCTGGTTTGTCATGCGCAAACAATAAGCGTACACTCTTCTATCATAGCGATCATACAACACACTAAATGCATCGCTGTTCCCTTTTTGAACGAGTTCAAATAAGGACTCATCGCTTTGTTCTGATAATGGTACTCTCATAGTATCCGCAACCGCTGCAACCAGAACACACAAGTTTGGTTGAGGTTACAAAGGGGATCATTTTTGGGATGATTTACGCAGCAGTTCTGCTAATCCCAGCACCGCAC
>JAUHYX010000035.1 GCA_030426285.1 bacterium | reverse complement strand
CTTGATTACTCGCGACTCGATAGATACACAATGACAAACCCAGTCTCAACAATGAGAGAATATTCTGCAGGGTATGCAAACACGTGCAACAACTTTGTTGTTTCTAATCTTAAGCAACAAGCAGACACGACAATCGAGTTGCGGCGAATCGCAGAAACCATCCAACAAATCTTGTCTAGAGGATGGATTGTCCCTCCAAGTGCTAGACTACAAGCAGAACTAGGAGTTTCATTTGATTCTCTAAAGAATAGGCAATACTTTCCTTTGTTGTGCAGAGATTCAATCGTGTGGAATCTTACCATAAAGGGCAATTCTAGAGGGTTTGTTCCAGCTTTCGAATTCTATCATGATATTCTCCCTTCTTTCTTGCCAGACCGGTACAAATTCTTACGGCAACTAGTTTGGCCGGAAGCAGAATTGGAGAAGATTGCTCCCTCGGAAGATCGTTCCTTCGTGAATCAATCTGTAGATTTTTATATACCAGTTGCTCAACTAGTCATCGAGATTGATGGGTCTCAACACAACGCAACCCACCAAAAGCAACTTGACAAACAAAGAGATTGGCATCTAAGAAACAGCGGAATTGATGTATTGAGAATTCCTGTGGTGGATTTTGGTGATCCTGTCAAAATGAATCACTGTATGGAGTCAATTGTAGCAAGGTACGTCAATATCACAAAAGCTATCGAAGCTAGTGAACTTGAAAACTGTTGCAAACCGGAATACTCATCCTCAGGATATTGTCCGCAAGAATTGGACAAAGTTGCTCAAGAAGAGTGCGTGGAATGCAATCTGACTGTAATAGTTCGAATGCAAATTGTCCTACTTGAAATGATCCGATTAGGGTATTTTGAATCGGGCATTGAGATTGCGGTTAGACGAAACAATTACGACTATACCCCCTTGTTTGAGACAGCAAGAAATGACCTTGAAGAGCTTTGGCACAATGTTTCAATTGCAACTGGCCTAGAACAACCATTTCCAACAATCAAGGTGGACCACAACAGCTCTGAAGTTCAAAGAAACACGGTAGAGATTGACATTGATATCTTCAGGCGATTTGGCGAACAAGCAATAGATACAACCACCATTTATTGCCGAACTCATTACATTGAAGGCATTCGCATTAAAGCTAGAGCACAAAGTCTCACTTTTGTGGAATCAACACTGTCAAACTTTAAGACGTTACTACCAAGTCTAGTTGGACACACTGGCCTCAATACTCTAGAACAGACTTCTTTTTCCCAGTCTTTGTGGTACCTGGCTTTCAATCTGTTTCTTTACGATGTACCGGAATTGGACCAAGAGACTCCTAGATTTCGAAATGGACAACTTGAAATCATTGCAAATTCAATTGGACGTCAAAATACAATAGGTCTATTACCAACAGGTGCAGGCAAGTCACTTTGTGCCTGGCTAGTTGCAGTTCTCCAACCTGGCCCAGTATTTATAGTATCACCAATTGTCTCACTCATGGATGATCAAATAAACGAACTCTATAAGGTAGGTTTTACAAACGTGACCAAGATAGACTCTACTCTAACTCCCGAAGGAAAGGAAGCAGCAACGAGGCGTATTCTGAATGGAGGCTACAAACTGGTTTATGTGACTCCTGAAAGATTTCAAGACCTGTCATTTGCAACTATGTATAAAGATTTGACAGCCAGTAGTCAGATCCCCTTGGTAGTTGTTGACGAAGCTCACTGTATGTCCGAATGGGGGCACGATTTTCGTCCTGCATATTTGAGTCTGTACGACACAATTGTTGGAGACAATAGTGTTGAGAGTCAAAGAGTACCTAAGATTCTTGGGCTAACAGCTACGGCCTCATTGAATGTGCTTAAAGATCTACAGATACAGCTGCATGTGCATGATGAAAACACAATCTATCCGATGTCATTTTCGCGTAAAGAACTACAATTCCATGTCGTGAATGCTTATGGAAAACGAGTAGAGAAGCTTAAGCAACTGTTACAGCGCGTTTCAGAAGTTGAACAAGATTCATCTGAAGGTGGTTCTGTTGGTTGCATTGTCTTTTGTCCGACAGTAAATGGCAAGGACAATGGTGTCGAGCCGCTATCAAAGTACATGAGCCAGATTCTAAATGAAGAGGTCTCAATTTTTTACGGTGGGAGGACTACCGACAAACAGTCTAAAGAATCTCAAGTTCTGGAGAAAAGCCAGCATCAAAAAGACTTCAAGAACAATAAAACAAGATTCATGTTCTGCACTAAGGCATTTGGCATGGGCATCAACAAAGGGAACGTAGGATACACTATTCATATCGGCGTCCCCGGATCAATGGAAGCTTTATATCAAGAAGCAGGACGAGCTGGACGCGATTCACGTCTGTTTGACAATAGGCCTGCCCATTGCACCGTGATATTCTCACCTGCAAATTCTAATAGTAGGGAATTAAGCAGAATATTCAATGAGAGTCTTGACTTCAAAGAACTTTTTGAATTAACAGGCAGTAGCTGTTTTAGAGGATCAGACCTGTCAACACAATTTTACTTCTTAGTCGATCCAGACATCGACCCGGAATTTGAAGTTTCGAGGACTATTGACATTCTCGAAGATTTGCGTGATTGTGCAATGTCTCAAAGAAGCGACGTGTTTGATTGGACTGCGTCCAACAGTGAAGGGAACAGTAAAATAGTAGACAAATCACTAGTTCGATTGCTTAGACTTGGATTGATTCGAGATGTTAAAGTAAAAAAGTGGGCAAGCAACAAACACTACAGGATCTGCTTGAACAAGGTGGACAAGGGAGCTATTGCAGATAATCTAAGTAGGCTTATTTCGAAGTATGACCAAGAAGCCTCAGTCCCAGAGCCATCTTCAGAAAACTTTGACTTGGAACAATATACGTATACTGTTATTGACTACTTTATCAACTGGTCGTTTCAGTATCATTTTTATAGCCGGCTAGAGTCCTTGAAAACTGTTTACCAGCAGTGTCAATCAGTTTTGACGAGAGATATCACTGAAGACCAATTCAAAGCGAACTTAGAAGCGTATTTTACGTTTACACCAGCGATTTCTGAATTACAGAGAGTTGTGGACGAACCAAAAGACTTGTCGGTCACTATCGAATACTTCAAGTCTATTGGATTGATAGTGGAACACACACAATCTGGTTCAAGATTACCCAATTCAAACCTGCAGGAAGAATCACTAAGAGTGCGTAGATTTATTGAATCTTATCGCAACAACACTGCATTGATCCTCATTGATGATGTACTGAATTCAGTAGTGAAGAATGACATATCCAAAAGCTCACAGCTCGTGAAGAATACATTGAAGAATCTCTCTTCATTGGAAGACGATGAATACGTTGTAAAAGCAGGTCAAATCATTTGTGATGTTCTGCGGTTCAATAGTAATATCCAGGAGTCGGTAATTGCCGATACACTATTGACCAACATAGACCGCAGTGAAATGGCAAAATTTTTAGTCGAAACGTTAAATCATGAGAGAAGTACTTTGTACATACTAAAGCAAGTAACGCAAAAACTGAGAGTCGTAAATGATGAATTCACAAAATATATTGTCTGAGTTGGAAACGATTGTTTCTGAGTTAGAAAATGAAAAGAAATCGGTACAGTCGATTGGGTTGGTTGTCAAGTCTCTTGAATCATTGAAAAATGAGAACAAGATTCACGGAGTCACACTAACGGAGAGTGTTAAGAATTTAAGAAAGCATGAGGACAACATTCTAAGTACAACGACCAAACTAGACTTACTTATCAGCAAACTAGATTCTGAACACTCGGTACTGAAAAATGAGTTGACGAACAAAATTGAACAGATTGGCAGTTTATTGACTCAAGAGAGTATACAGACTAGACGAGCTATAGACTCCAAGGACCAAGTCTTGTCGCAGTTAAAAACATTACTTTTCTTTGCTATTACGATCAACCTAGTTTCCCTAGCAGGTGTTTTCTTCGTCGTATCTAAATTCTTTTTTTAATACCTTCATCTGAGCAACGTATTGTTTTTTAAATGGACAACAAAAATTGCATTGCTGTACATTCCAACGCCTCGCACCTTTTAGGTCAAAATTCCACATCTGAGGAGTCAAGTGAGTCTGTACCGGTTATGTTTTTAGAAAAGAAGCCCTTATACGCGTCGGTTCCTAATCCAACGACTAGTAGATTGTTTCGACAGCGGGTTATAGCCGTGTATATCAATTCATGATTGGGCAGTTTCCGATCGACATCGCCAAGCACTAAAACCAGACAGGGCACCTCCCAACCTTTGAAACTATGAATCGTTGAAAGTTTCAAGTCCTCTGATCTCATAGTAAAGTGTCTCTTTAAGACTCCCTCCTGTTTCTGAATATCCATCTTCAAGCTAGTTCTTAATCCACGTTCAAACTGGCTAAATCCATCCGCTTTGTTGGTTGCCTTCCTTCCTTCACTATCTAAACTATCGATGACTCTTCGCAGCGCTATTCTTAGATCTTCATTCCGAATCGCTTCACGCACCTTTTTTTGATAGTTTTCTCGATACCTCTGACCAGAAGCCTCAATTGACTCGTAGCATTCGAATGTAACTACTGTACTTCTTTTCGTCGTATGCCTATAGAAGTAGTCAATTTTCCTCAAAGAAGCCTTATCGCTAGACACAACACAGCATGCTCCGACATCAATTCGATATTTATCCAGATGGTTCTGAATGATGTAGCAAATGTCTCTCTCGCTTTGACATTCGCGATAACAAATAGCGTTTGCAGCATTGTCAAATTCAAGCATTGCATGTTTGTGTTCAATTTCCGCAATAGTGTACTCACTGAGAAATTTACTTTGGAATCTGTAGGCAAGATCAACTATCTCATTATCCATCCTCTGAGAGGACTTTAGGCTCTCATTCCATCTCCCCAATACATTTGTTTTTGGAAGCTTATCCTTGTCCGAATCTCTCCCATATATATTCTGCTTCTCGTCGCCAAAAACAACGAATTCACCCTTGCTTTTAAGAAATACTCTTTTTACGACTTCAAGCCAAGAATACATGTAATCTTGAACCTCATCAATAAATATTGCACCGTATGGTTGAAATCCTTTGGATCGATCGGCAATATTCTTCATTCGTCCAACATTTGAAAAAAAATCAGTGTCTACTCGAGCAGAATAGCTTTCACTTGTTTCTCCATTTTTAGGCACTAATTCGCTCCCATATTGTGGATCATTCTGGACTAGCTTTGAAACAAAGCCGTGGTAGTGGATAATCTCAAAATTTCGTATGTCAATGTCTCCACAAATGCTACATATTTTGTCGCGCAGATAATTGACTAGCGTGATATTGAAGCAAAGAACGAGCACACGAGCGCCGGTTCTCCTATGAGCATTAACAGCCCTTTGAGCTAGTACTAGGGATTTGCCAGCTCCTGCAACCCCCTTTATCTTGCGTTCAACGTCACTACTCTCAATGAGATTTTTCTGCTCTTTCGTATAGACTATTTTAATAGGATTCTCTGATCTCAAGCATGGCTGTGCTAGTTCCTTTTGAAACGCTTCCCATAGGTCTTGCGAAACATTGAGTCTTTGCACCCTCCCCTCTGGCAAGATGCTGTCCACAATAGCAAAAGCACCTTTTCTTATCCAGTCGTGCTGAGTTGTAACGTTTGAGTAGTCGTCAGGAGTCTGAGGAGAAGTACTAAAGTTGTGAAAATAGACCAAACATTGTATCAATCCATAGTAGCCAGAATTAATTGACTTCTGAGTAAGAAGACCGGGGATATGGAGGTTGTACATCTCATCTTTGTATCTTTTAACTTGATCAAAGGGTGATTGAATTGGCAAACTTTTTTCTACATCTATCCATCGGTTCTCGTCGAAGAGGTATGACTCTTCCATCCAATCTTTCACTTCGATAACTAACGCACCATTTCTTGTGCTAAGCAAAACGATGTCGGGTCGATCACCATTTAGAAAGGGTTTAACATACACTTCCCAAGAATCATCCAACTGATATTTCAACTGTGTAACAATGAACAATTCACCATCGGTTAAGCTTTCAGAAATGTCATAGTCCTCACTATAAGGAGGGATGATTTTTGCCATAGTAATTCGCTTGAAATCCCAGAATGCCCATACTTAAAGATCAAGTCAAAAAGAATAGTTGTCTCTAGAGTTGAGTGCTTTGGTCTATCGCTACAAAGCACACCCGAGACCAATCTTTGTCGCCCAATTGAGCTCAATGTCAATGACGTGGAACTCAAACCATACTAGTAGTAAAGTTGACCTTGTAGAGCTAGCGATGAGCTGACAATTGACTGTCAATGCAACTCGACAACCCATACTCCTCACAACAGTCGCTATACGTTACATGTATCATCTGTTTTTTCTATAGCAGGTTATCAAAGCTTCGTCTTCGGATATCACCACAGCGCCGCCTTTCTTAGCAATCTCTAAAGCAATTTTTTTGAGATGGTTTAAGTGGTCTACGATTCGCTGGGCATCTTTTTTACTCACAACATGCTTGTCGCCTTGTCTCTCGCCGTAATCTACAACAAATCTTGTTAGACTCTTGCGCAATCCACGTTGATTTCTGCGGTCAGTAAAGTGTTTTGTGGCTACCATGATTCTCTCCTGTTTGTAGTTCTTTTGAGTTCTACAATCAATTGTAGGAGAATCGTGCCAACACCTAAAAACACGTGTTTATGCGGTCTACAGAGATGGCTACGGTTGCAGGCTGTTATGCATTTTCATTCTTCTGAAATTTTCTTTCAGCGGTATGTCGCCATTTATGAGCTGCAATACTCCTCATGCAAACTGTTCTTACTCACAGCAATCTCATGTCTTTGTGATCTACATTCAATTGGCTAGATTTCGTTATTCCATTCGCATCAAACAATAATTAGGGGTGAGTTGTGAGTAACATAGATTTGAATGTATTCAGTTCAAGCAACATACGGGTGCCCGTGCGACTACTGCTCGTTCAAACACTGCCTTTCATGTTTGAAAATCAATGTGAAAGCAACTATGAGTGAATTCGAAAAATTCTTCTCGTCTATAATCGATTGGTTTACCCAAGGTGAATCAAAAACAAAAGAATCGTCAACTAAGCAACAGGGTGTGACGGTTCTGGGCAGTGAGTTGGCTGCGGCAGGAATCAAAGAACAAGAGCGTGTTGACGCAGGAGGGTTTGCAGAATCTCCGATTGGCGATAGAACATTTGGGGATTGGCCGGGAAGCATACGTCTGCTCAAGCCAATTCAAGGTGAACTGGATCTTCACATCCTCAAGTTAACCCAAAAGTACGCCGAGATGAATGCTGATGAACGCTTTGAAATGAGAAATTCTCTTTGTCAGGGTGACATGTACACTCTGTTTCATTATTGCAGTCGAGCAACAGCCTTTGCACTTAGAGACTCTTCTTGTTCAGAATTTCTACAGAATGCGTTCATCACGCTATCAATGGTAGATCTTGAACGGGTAGATTTTCGAGATGCGTTTAGGGCTATACACTTTGTGCAATATGGTTTTCATCGCCTTGGTCTTGAGTCCGGCACCAACATTGAATTGGCAAGAAATCTGGCCGGAAACAAGATGGCTGACATCATGACACCGCCAAAAGCGTGGATGAATGAAACTTCTGACAATCGAAAGATCTATTGGAGCAAGGAAGTTCACACAAGATTTGGTGTAGGTTTTGTTTCAACATGGGATCACCCATATGACCCTAAGATTGATCTGTTGGATATTGGAATATTGCTTTGGAATATTCCCAAAGGTAAGAATTGGGTTGCGAGGGACATTTTCATTGGTTCGGAAGTGCCGCAATGGTTTTTCAGTGTAGTTGTGCCAGAAATACATTCAGTCCTAGAGCGGGCATTGGGTACTATCAGAGTATCTGCTATCCCAAATCCTGAATTGGATTGCCCTCCGCACGTCCACTCACTTAGTGTCTATGTTGTTGAATGTGCCACACCAGCCGATGCGAAAATTCTAGCGACCAAGTGTATTGGCAAATTGAACAGCAGACTCACAGCATCGTTTGTACATTTCAAAGAATTGTGCGCGATAGTGACATACGACAACAGTTGGAAAAAGGACGACCTTGAGGACGAAAGAAGTATACAACGGTTCAAGGAACCTGTTGCTAGCATCTTACAAAACTTTCAGTACCTTAGTCGGGATGACAAGTGATTCCATCTGCTTGTCAACCAAGTACATGTTAGTAGGGAGAGCGCTGTGACTGCAAGGTTGCCCATGAGCATAAATCGCAAAAGACTTTTTATCGGTATCGCTTCAATTCTGATCGTAACTACGCTAGTTCTGACAAGATCTTGGTGGAATTCGGCCTATACAGTTGGGCAACGAATTGACAGTTTAGATGGTGTGTACGTGTACTTCAACGGTGATGTCGGTGGTGTGCATGGAAGGAATGTGGCAGATGGCTACAACATCGGGTTGAAGTACCAGTGCGTGGAATTCGTTAAGAGGTATTACTACCAAGTGTATAATCACCAAATGACAGATTCCTATGGTCATGCGAAGAGCTTTTTCGATCCAAACACAGTAGATGGCACTCTAAACAAACAGCGCGGTTTGATCCAGTTTCACAATCCAAGTTCAACTCAACCTCAGCGTGGTGACCTACTTGTTTTCGATGCTACCATGTTCAATCAATACGGTCACGTTGCGATTGTGTCTCGAGTTGGAGAGAGTGAATTGGAGCTGATACAGCAAAATCCTGGACCACTCGCATCATCAAGGGCAGTAGTTGGCTTAAAACAAATAGACAGCAAATGGGAAATCGAGGATGCAAAACTCTGGGGTTGGCTGCGTTGTATTGATCAGTGATCTGACCTCAAAAGTGACAATTTCCAAGCAACTAGTTAACGAACACACCACCCCAGGCTCTGATGCTGAACGGTTTGGACTGTTGAATGAAACCGCGTTATTCAGCAATTCTCTCGCTGCGTACGTAGCGGTTGATCTTTTCTATGAGTGCTTTCTTGAAGATCGGTTTTGAAATGTAGTCTACAAAACCGTGGTTGAGAACGGATTCTTCGTCGCCCGACATGGCAAAGGCGGTTTGGGCCATGAGTTTGGCTTGGGGGTCGTGTTTCAATATGGCTTCAGCCGCTTCATATCCGTTCATTCCCGGCATCCGTATGTCCATCAACACCAAGTCGAAATTGCCGTTTCTGTATTCTTCGACAGCGTCGATGCCCGTGGATACATACACAATATCGTAGTTTTGATCCTTGAGCATGGCCTTGAGGAGAAATGCATTTGTTTCGTTGTCTTCGGCGACGAGTATTCGATACATGCCTTTGGATTCTCCGCTTTTGTGCTGTTGCTCTGCCACTACTTCGGTTGCGACAACTTCGAGAGGCAAAACAATTGTGAAGGTTGTGCCTTGCTTGGGTTTTGATTCTACCGTTATTCGACCGTTCATGAGGTTGACGATGCCTTTGCATATCGATAGCCCCAACCCGGTACCGTCATTGCCCGTGACTTCTGCATTGTCAATCTGCTCAAAACGCTCAAAGATTAACTCTAACTTTTCATCCGGTATTCCAACGCCTTCGTCGCGAACAAAAAAGGCGATTTCTTGGCCCTGAACTTGATATCCGAATTCAATTGTGCCGCTATCTGAAAACTTGATGGAGTTCATCAACAAGTTGGAAAGCAACTGACGTAGGCGCACAGGGTCAGTGCGAATGCTGAGCTCCGTAGCCTTTTCTGGCAAACGACATTTCAGTTGTACATGCTCCTTGCCTTTGAGCTTGCGAATCTCGCGAAACGATACCTCCAGCTCGGTCATCAGGCTGTGTAGTTCGCATGAAGCATAAGACAACTTCAGCTCTCCAGCTTCAATTTTTGAAACGTCGATAATGTCGCTGATGAGCAACAACAAGTGCAAAGAGCTATTCTTGATCAACTGCACATACTGTAAGTCTTCCGCATCCTGCAATGAGTCTTCAAGTACCTGCGAGAACCCAAGTATTCCGTTGAGAGGTGTGCGAATTTCATGACTCATGTTGGCTAGGAACTGATTTTTTAGACGATTTGATATCTCTGCGCGCTCCTTTGCTTCTGCCAACTCCTGCTCAATGCGCTTGTTTTCACTGATATCAAAAATTGTTCCGATGTAGCTAACAACGTCGCCGTTCTCATCGCGCTCAAATGGCGTGTCGAGCGAGTAACACCACACCACATGACCAGCCTTGTGAATTATGCGATACTCAATTCTGAGCGTCTCTTCTCCTTCAGCAATGCGTCCCATATGAGCTGCTACGTCCGCTACATCTTCGGGGTGAAAAATCCCCATGACCTCTTCAGCTGACATCGCGGATAAGTCTTCTCCAGAATACCCAATCACTTCTTTGAGCATGGCGTTGCCAAATGTATTGCGCCCCTGGCGGAAATTGAACACATATACGCCACATGGCATTGAACTGGCAATTTTATCTGAAAACAGTTTTTCTCGCTGCAGGCTTTGTTCTGTGTGTACTTGATGCGTTACGTCCTGTACCGTGCCTTTTAGTCCCTGCGGCTGTTGCTCGTCATTGAAGTACACATCTGCGGTAACTTTGATGTGCCGCAGAGTTTCCGATCCCGGCAAACAGTATTTGTACACAAACTCGTATGGCTTGCCTTCCTCTTGAGCCACTTGTACATGATGTATGAGTTCGTCGCGGTCAGAGGGGTCAACTTGCGCAATGAACAGCTCAAAGTTTGGCGGCATGTCTGCTATCGGAAACCCTAAAATCTTGAATGTCTGATCGGACCACCATACCGTGTCCATCGAGAAGTCATGCTCAAAGTTTCCGAAGTTAGCGATGGCCTGTGCCTCTTTGAGACGCTGTTGACTTATCTCCAATGTTCGCTTTGACTTCACTAAGTCCGACACTTCGAGAAACACGGCGGCCCATTCGCCATAGGCTGGTTGAAAGGCGTGAATGGAATAGAAGTGCCCGTCTTCCGTGGCTTGCCCATCAAACACATACTCTTTGCCGTGCAATGCGGTTTCGCCATACATGCCTACCCAATCTACGGCTCCATTGTAGACATCCGGAAACACTTCAGAAAAGCGACGCCCAATCACATCTTTTACCTCTACACCTGTTAGAGTCTCAAATGCTATGTTTGCGTCTAAATACACCCAGTCTACTGGCTTGCCTTGTTCATCAAGGACAATGCGGCCGTGTACAAAGCCCTCTTTCATGTGGACGAACAAATTCTCATAGGCGTCGTTTGATCCAACCTCATCATTTGTTGGGTTCGCAATGGTTGGCACAATGTGCACCAACATCATGTCGCGAAGCTTGGGGTGCCCGTCTGTAGACCGAATGCAGACGTCTACATTGTACGTGTTGCCATCTATCGAAATTGCCACAGTATTGCAACACACTTCTACTTGAGTTTGTTGTAGCTCTGTTGCAGTTGAGCGAATGGTATTTGCTAGTGGTGATGACACGACTGTGTCGAGTGCTGGAGTTGTAGACTCAACTTCTTGGATGTGCAACAGACGCGAAGAACCTTGGATGTGCAATACATGGCCTTCCTTGTCGATGAACAGTACAACTGGACTCACTTGTTGTTGCAAATAGGTGGTGAATACCGAACGAGCTGTTGACTGCTGAGGGGACCGATCTGTTGGGTCGTTGTGCATATTGTCCATCAACCACAGGTGCGCCGACTCGATACAACCATTCTCCGAGTGTGGAATGAGCTATACGTGAAATTCTGTGGTTAGAACCTGAGTGATTGTGCTGTTTTTGGAACCAATGTATGACGTCGCCGTCACACATTGAACCTACTAAATATCTTTGTCAAATGCTAGACTTGTTGTGCACAATTGTTCCATATCCAAGCAACTCCAAGAAACACTGATTTTTGTCAGTTTTTGTAACTCTTAGACACCAACATCCCTCTACATAGTAGACATCAATCTCAAAGGAGGTATGTATTATGCGGAACAATAGACTTCACCTTATTCTTTTAGCAGGACTGTTTTTGTGCGCTCTTTTTGTCAGTGGAATGGCCTCTCAAGACTATGAGAACCCACCAGTTGACATCCTTTGGAAGCCGTCTCTAGAGCCTGCAATTATGTCTCATTTGGATACGATTGTACATCAACACGCCAAACCAGCGGATCTGCATTGTGTGATGCAAGGCACATTCACTGTTGAGTCGAACAAGTCGTATTTACGTGTCGAGGAGCCTCATTTTGGATACATTAGTGTGTACCCTTTTCAAGACGATACACTAATTCTGTATGTCACATTTCTCAAGTCGTTGCGCGAATATCATACCGAAATTACAGCAGATGACATTCGACGGATACAGCCCGGCGATACGATTGTGTCCAAAAGCTCTGTGTTTGCCAGCGTCAACGTTGTCGTCAAATCGCTCAATGCTCCACTTCCTTTGGCGCAAGAACTCAGGAGCTACTATGCGTATGCTTGTGCTCTCATGCCGCCGGACAAGGGAGTCTATGCGCCTGAAATGTACGAGTATCGCGCGTCAACTGATTCGTTGCTTCCTGATATTATTAGCACGCTGCCTATGCCGTATCACAAACAAAACGACTGGAAGCTGCGCCGTGAGTTGGTAGAGTCAGAAGAGTACAAATCTCATACATTACAGGCATTTGAAGCAGCAAAACAGCACAAATTTACAAACAGAACATTGAGCGCTGCCCTGTTGGCTATTGGCGATACTGCGCGAGCATTTTACTTATTCAGAAGAACAGACCACTTCGTATGTGGTACAGGATGGCAACCACCAGGATACATACTACCAGATGCAGCACACCTTGCAACAAGTGCTGGATTAGCAGATTTTTCTTTGGCATTGAATTGCGAGATCCTAGTGTGGGTGTCTGATACGTATCGCAATGAACACGAACAATGGGTGACTGTTGAGGATTTGGAGCGCTGTGATGTTGACGTGTTTTCGCTGATGCTGGGTGCAAATGTGATTGTAGATGGCAATGGTTCATGGCCGCTGCGTGGCAATGCTCTTACAGCCGGTTCACATTTGGCAAAGCTGGAAACATGGAAGTCATGTGAACAACGCTTGTTGCAACTCGTCAAGAACCAACGCATCGATATTGTAAATCGCGTGGTGTGCCTAAATATATTGCTTTCACTGTGGCATCATGTAGAATTGCGCGAGAACTGCTCGCTCGATACCTCACATGCTTTGGCTGATGCACTCAGCACGTTTCCGAAGAATGTGTACAATCAACTAACCATGACAAAGAAATCGCGATAGGTTACTTAAACTCGACATTTACACCGAGTTGAAAACGACGTCCTGGTTTGGCTGGAATTGAGTTGGGTACGCGGTATGTGTTGTATATACTCTCGTCCAGTATGTTGCTAACTTTGAAGTACGGATTGACCGCGATCCCGTCTATGACGTTTCTGAATTTGTATGAGATACGTGTGTCCAATTCAACATAGCTGTCGGGAAATGGGTTCGTAAACGGTTCTTGTTGTTGCCATGAAGATTGTTGTCCATCGCCGTACCATGCTGCGAATATGCCAACATCGAGAGCCTCACGCGTATACACCGCACCCTGCTTCACAATCAGCTCGGGCGTTTGAGGTGCACCTAGCCAGTCATACAAACCATCTTCCTTTTCGTTGAGACTGTAGTTCACTGACCCAAACAACAAAAGGTTGTCATACACATGCCAACGATAATCGACTTCTCCACCAAACAAGTTCATACGACCGATATTTACTATGGTGTCTGACAGGTTGTTGCGATACAGGCGCAGCACAATGTCATGCACGCTATTGAAGTACAAAGCTACACTTGCGTGTATATTGTCGCTTGTATACAAATACTGCACATCTATATTGTGTGCAGTTTCTACACGCAGGTTGGGGTTTCCGACAAGTGAGCTAGGAACATCAATATTTGTCTCAACCATGGAAGGTTCACGGTAAGCTGCGTTGTATACGAGCTTGAGCTTGTGGTGTGAGCCTAAATCCACCAACAAACCAGCGCGCGGAGAAACATTGACGTCTAGCTCACTTTTCTTTGTCACATATACGCCTATGTCGCTCGAAACTGATTCTGAGATCGTGTGGAAGTATTGTCCAAACAGCGATATGGTAGTGTGGTTGGCTTCCTTGACAAACACCACCGAATTACTTGGGTCTGTTTCGGCATGCGTTTGCATGAGATTTGCACCAAACAACAAACGATTTTCGCCTATGGCAAGCTGTTGCTTGTAGTTGAGAGAGGCATAGGATTCATGTGCTTGCACAATAGCGGCTCCACCAGGCGCGTACGTATCATCGGATAGATTTTCCTTGAAGGCGCCAGACAAACTAAGCATTGAGACGTCGTGGCCTTCTCTGTAGAAATAGTAACGCGCTTCGCCAAAGAACTTGTTGAGGTTGAGGTCAAACTCCCCGTCATTATGATCGAGCGAAGCAGTATTGGTGTAGTTGCTGTGATACAACACCAACGATGTTCTATTGAGCTCGCCTGACAACAGTATGCTGTGTCCTTCAGCTCGCAAATACTGATCTACTGTGTCGCCGTTTCCAGGCCGTATGTAGTCGTATCTCCAGCCATCTTGAGTTTGATTTTGAGCAGTGACAGCCAATGTTGCATCGCCAATGTGAAAACCACCGTGAGCTCTCTGACGAAGAAACTGCTTCGAACCTCCGTCTACCCCCACCTGTACATGAGGATTCCAACCTAGTTTGGTGACAATATTGATGGCGCCCGAAATGGAATTGGCACCGTATAAATAGGCACCGGGTCCGCGAATAATTTCGATTCTGCTGATTGCATCCATGGGGAACAATTCGTACACGTCTGCATCACCGCCGGCTTGGAAAATCTCTCGCATGGGGACACCATCAACGAGAAGGGCAACGCGACTATTGGGACCGGCAAAAATGTCTCCTCGAATCCCGACAATGCTTTTGTGGTAGCGCGATGTGCCTGTTGAAGTACCCGTCATGTATTCAAGCGCTTCGCGAAGGTTTTCGGCACCTAACGCTTCTATTTCTTTGCGGGTCAACACACTCACAACGCTGTGAGCAGACTCAACATCCTGGCGTTCAACAGAGGCTATTCCGACTGGTACAGACATCAGCTCTTCTAGGCTCATATCAAAGAAGTCACCATCATGCCCCAACAAGGCTGTAGGGAATAACAACAATAACAAGATGTATAGGTACTTTGGCAATTAGGCACCTGTAGTGAAGACGTATTGAAAGAAAGTACGAAAAATTCAGATATCGCAAAGGATTTACCACACCCTCTTCTTGGAAAACTTCCTCTACGTCTCGCGTAAGGCTCCGCCCAGTTCAAACAATTGAACTTTACATCTCTTTATCTCGAATTCACAGCAGGGCACTTTGTAACTGTACACCGGTCTGGCACACTAGGTTACGCCATGTACTTCCCAATAAATGGCGCTACGTCTTTGTGTAGGTTTGTTGTGAATTGGTCGGCAATATACTTGCCAACATCGTGAATATTGTTTGAGCGAGCAAATGCCAGGAGTTGACGTTGTGCGCCGTTGCCGTTCTTTACGATGTCGCGTACCTTTTCAACTTCTGATCTCGATCCAAGTTCATCGAGCACATCGTCTACAAATTCCAGCAATTCTTCAATAAGTGTAGGTGCTCCTACCTGCTCTTGCTTGCCAAAATCTATCATTGTTCCATCGAGGCCATAGCGCACTGCTCGCCACTTATTTTCCATCATGAGGGAGCGACGGTATACTCTAAACGAGAGATTTTGTTCGTACAACGAAAACAGCTTTGCAACTATGGCTTGTACCAGTGCAGCGATGGCTATTGTTTCGTCGACGGTCATTGGAACGTCACAAATGCGAACTTCCAGAGTTGGGAAGTCTGGGTGAGGTCGAACATCCCACCATATTTTCTTGGCATTGTCTATACAACCTGTTTGTATAAGCAGGTTCACATAGTTCTGATACTCACTGTAGCTAGCGAAGAAATCTGGCAAATTTGTACGCGGAAACCTCTCGAATATCTTGCTGCGAAACGACGCCAAGCCGGTTCCCTCACCTTCCCAAAATGGAGAATTGGCTGTGAGTGCCAATAAATACGGCAAAAAGTACCGTATTTCATTCATGATTTTAATCTGCGTTTCGCGATTTTCAACGCCTATGTGTATATGCATACCAAACACAAGCAGTGAGCGTGCTAAAATCTGGTGATCTTCAACGATGGTGTGATATCGCTCATCGGGAAAAATTTCTTGATCCTGCCATCGCGACCAAGGATGTGTTGAGGCTGCACCTACGGCGAGGTTGTTTTCGCGGGCTAAGTGCCACACAATAGAACGGATATTGGTGAGGTCTTCGCGGGCTTCTGCTACATTGGCGCACACATTTGTACCGATTTCTATCATCGAACCATGCATTTCTGGTTTGATGATTTCTTTGAGTAAATGACGCCCTTTTCCCAACAAGTCTAACTGCACGTGCGAGCGCAGCGAATAGTCGTTGGGGTCGAGAATCATGTACTCTTCTTCGATACCCAGGCTAAATGATGGGCGTTGATGTGGATTCTTGCCAGCGATGAAGTCTGACACGCGTTCTGGAACAGCCATTGTATACCCCGCTTAATCGCGTAGTAGAACAAATTCGGTTCTGCGGTTTTTGGCTCTATTCTCCGCAGTGAGATTGTCGGCAACAGGCCTGGTAGCACCGAAGCCAGCAGCTGTGATACGCTGTTGGTCAATACCTAGATCAACCAATATTTCCTTGACCGATTCTGCGCGTTTGCGAGAGAGAACCATGTTGTAGTCCTCTTTGCCAGAACGGTTTGATGCATCTGTGTGACCGCGAATTTCAATTTTCAAGTCAGGTTGTGCAGACAAGATTGCATATACGCGTTCAACAATTTTACGAGATCTGCGGTCGACATTACTCGAATTCAGCTCAAACAACACAGGCAACAATACCACTACCCCTGGCTGTGGCGTGTTGTCAAAATGCACTGTGTCTGTCATCACAACGCCACCGAGTTTGTCACAGACATCTAACACAAGAGTTTGCTTGCCATACGTGACAGGGTTAAACGTGAACTCGTAGTAGTTGTTGAGACGAAAGTACACGTCGTCAAACACTTTGGAAAATTCATTGGTGTAGTACAAGTGATGGTACACGCCACCTGTTCTAGCAGCAATTGTTTGCAAAGAGGCGGTGTCTACATTGTACCCAAAATCCGCGGCACACACAGGGATGTTGTATGATTGTGCCAAACCAATAATTGAGTCTGGGCTTGCTACCGAGCTATTGTCTAGTCCGTCAGTAAACACGATGACAACCTTGCGATTGTCTGACTGGTCTGATTGCAACAATTGCATGGCTTGCCCAATGGCATCGTGGACCGCTGTCATGCCACCAAATCGGGTCAAACCATCATGTTTGATACGCGCGAGGAGTGATTCTGAATCTGTTGACAACTCCGAGTCTGTGACAATTCGGTTGTCGTAACTCACGAGGGCTACGCGGTCTTGCGGACGCTTGCTTTTCACAAACTCAGCTACAGCCCTTTGAACTGTGCGGGCTCTGCTATCGCCCATCGATCCTGAGTGATCCATGACGATGGCGATATCGAGTGTTTCGCGATTGTACACTTGTTTCACTGTTGGCGTGAAGTCAACAGTATCTCCAGTGTAATAATTGCGGACTACGCACCAGCGATCGGCTGGGAAATCCGTAAGGAACACAGAGTCTGCATAAATGGGATGCATCTGCACATTGATACTACCGGGATCGGTCATATCAAGGCGCGACATTTGCGCACGCAAACGCATGTCTTGTCGTTCGTGATAATCTTGGGATTCAACCACAAAGGCCGGATCGTAATCCGGTGGCGCAGGGGCATCGGTACCAACTGCGGGTTCACCTTTTTGAAACACAGAGCAGCCACTCAAAAAGGCAATGGCCAAAATAAGCGAGTGTACGAGCTCTTTTCTCATCCTAGTTGTGGTTGTAGTATTGCTTTTCGCGCAAGAAATCGAGGCGGTCTTGCAACTGTGCAATAGGGATCAACAATTTGTCTTTTCCGAGAATAGCTTCTTCGCGATCTTCGAATACCATCTCGTTGTCTTTGCTCATCACGATGGCTTCTTCGGGGCAAACTTCTTCACAGAAGCCGCAGAAGATGCAACGCAACATATTGATTTCGAATAGCTCAGGGAAGCGCTCTTTTCTGCGTTCCGTTTCACCCGCGCGAACCTCAATAGCCAAGGCTGGGCACACACGAGAACACAATCCGCAAGCAACGCAACGTTCGCCTTCTTCTTCGAGAACCAGAACAGGACGTCCGCGGTATGATCCGTCTGGCTCAAACACCTCTTCCGGATACTGCCGCGTCATCTTAGGCTGAGCGGCCTGTTTGATCGTAATGGCAAGTCCTTTCACTACTTCTGGCAGATAAATCTTTTCCCAGAAGTTGAGTCGTTTAGATTGTGTATTACCT
This sequence comes from bacterium, assembly GCA_030426285.1. Taxonomy (GTDB): domain Bacteria; phylum Bacteroidota; class Ignavibacteria; order Kapaibacteriales; family UBA7675; genus JAUHYX01. The sequence goes on along the minus strand of JAUHYX010000035.1, from coordinate 326 downwards.
TTGATATTCATGGTATTGAACCTAATTCAGATCATTTGAGCAATAACATTACGATACCCGTAATGGCAATATTCGCAAGTGCCAACGGCAAGAGAACTTTCCATCCAAGACGCATCAATTGGTCGTAGCGGAAGCGTGGAATCGACCAGCGAACCCACACATACAAGAACACAAGGAAACCAATTTTGGCAGTGAATGTTCCAATGTGAATGAGTCCCATCCAGATACTATTTGGCTCGATGCCAGTCAGGTCTGTCAATGTTGGAATCTGTCCAATAATCGGCAATTCCCAACCCAGAAGCGGCAAATGCCAACCACCGAGGAAC
>JAUHYX010000034.1 GCA_030426285.1 bacterium | reverse complement strand
GAGGGTGGTTGTTACGCAAAAGTTATCAACCTTTCGAAAGAAGCTGAGCCGATTATCTATGATATGACGCGCACTTTCGGAACATTGCTCGAAAATGTTATCATTGATCCTGAGACTCGTGAAGCAGATTTGTTTGACGGTACGCTTACCGAAAACACACGTGCTTCATATCCGCGCAGCTCGATGGACAATATCGTTCCAGACAATGCCGGCGGACATCCGAAGAATATTTTCTTCCTGACGGCTGATGCGTTTGGTGTGATGCCACCAGTGGCAAAGCTCACTCCTGAGCAGGCGATGTATCACTTCCTTTCTGGATACACAGCAAAGGTTGCTGGAACCGAAGCAGGTGTGAAAGAACCACAGGCAACATTTAGCACGTGCTTTGGCGCACCATTTATGGTTCATCAGCCGGCAGTGTATGCAAACTTGTTAAAAGAGAAAATCAACACTCACAATGCACAAGTGTGGTTGATTAATACAGGTTGGACAGGTGGAGAATACGGTAAGGGTTCTCGCATGAAGATTCAATATACACGTGCAATGTTGCACGCTGCATTGAGTGGAGCATTGAATGATGCTGAGTACACTAATGACCCATTCTTCAATCTCGCCATTCCGACTGCTTGTCCTAATGTTCCAGACGAAGTGCTTAACCCGCGCAACACATGGGACGACAAAGATGCATATGACGCTAAAGCAAAGCACTTGGTTGACTTGTTCACCAAGAATTTTGATCAGTTTGCATCGACTGTTGACCAAGCTGTCATCGACAGTGTTAAGCCGTAAGTCGCGGTTAAACATCGACAAACGAAAAAAGGGTCTCAAATTTGAGACCCTTTTCATTTTAAAGCTGTGTATTCAAGCCGAAGTTAGATGCGCTGCTCTTCTTTTTCATCAGAATTGTACATTTCCATCAGCGAGTCGAGTTCCATCTTTTGAATCTCTTTTACAAGCTCGCCGAGACGCTGCAAATCAAATACACCTAAAAGGTTAACTTGGATGAATTTGCTGCTCTTGGATCCATCCTTCATGAACACAAGGTAGAAACCGTCAACAACGCCTTCTTTCTCTTGTTGATACAGAATGTGTAGGGTATTGCCCTCACCTGCCATGTTAAAGAGAGGAGCCCAACCTTCAGACTTGAGATTCTTCACAAAGCTTGCCACTTCACCAGCAAAATCCCCGAGCCCTTCAGACTCTACGTCAAACATCTTCATGCTCAGGTAATCCACCTTGGAAACCTCAGCCAAATTCATCAGAGTTGAGTCAGTACTTGCTTCAATAAATTGATTGAGCAGTTCACCAAACAACTCCATTTCCATGGTCGGAACTGCGTCCTCAGAAGGAGTCAACGCGCTGAGGTCAACGTGACCAGAACGTTCACTCACATTGTCCGCGGCATGAGCCGAGAACATCAGAGTTGCGCACATCAGTGCTAAAAGAGTAATTTTTTTCATAGTACACCATATGTAAATTCTAGAACAGATGATTCGGAATGTGGGTTCCTACTACCTCGGTGAACATCTACTTGCTGTTTGGGCCGGGAACACCGAGTTGATCCAAATCAAGTCCCTGCATGTTCTGCATGACTTTACCTAGATCAGACATATTAAAACCGCCCACAACATTGATAAACGTGAGGGAATCTCCAGCATCACCTTGCTCAAATGAGAGAAAGAGGATACCTTCTACAGCGCCATTCGGTCCTTTCTTGTACAGTATACTCACGCGTTCATTACCTGAGTTCATACTGAAAAAGCTCGACCATCCACCGCTGAGAAGTTTGTCAGTAAGAGACTTGACATTACTAGCAACAGAACGCAATTCACCTGCTGAAGTTTCATATTCAACAAGCTTAATGCAGTGAAGCTTTTGCAAGAACTCAGTACTCTCTGCATCTGCATCCATATCCCCAGACATTTCATTGAGAAGTTCCCCGTTCATATCAACTGTGGAAGCAGGCTCAATAGAAGACGGAACGGACAGCGCTCCAAATTCCACATACCCGCTTTGATTTGAACAATCTTCGGCAGGATTAGCCAGCGTTGGAAGGGTTGCGCCAACTACAATAACTGCGGCAAAGAATGCATATAAAAAACGTTTCATTGTATGTTTCTCCGTGTATCTGGAAATAGCATTGATTCAATTGAAAAGATTGTCGAAAGTTTTTCATTTGGTTTTTCGAGAGAACGACCGATATGGCGTTGTACTTCCTGAGTGCCTTTCGATGTGATTTGCGCGATTCTTTGCATAGTGTACCGATAGTCTTGCCGCGCTTGCTCAAGTTTTGCTACACTATCGAGGTGTTGTACCCACATGAACAGAACAATGGCAGCGGCAACGGCAACACCACTTGAAATCCAACCGGCTACTTTTGATTTGCGTGTCGAGACTGATTGTGCAGTCGCTACTTCGCCACCAGTATCCAACTGTTCGAGTTCATCTGCAATTGAACCACAATCAGGCAGATGTACACCGGCGAGTAGTTCCTGAACATCTTCTTGAATTCGAAGTTCGTGTTGTATGAAATCATCGCCGTATTGTTGCGACAACTCGTGCAGGCGTTCCGTGTCGCCATCAAACGCTTCCACAATCCATCTGTCACGCTGATTATCGTTGTTCATAATTTGTCGCCCCTAATAACAATCCATGTAACTTCTTTCGAGCTCTGTGCAGGTACACTTTCACCTGACTGTCTGAAAGTTCAAGTGCCTCAGAAATCTCTTTGTACGAGTATTGTTGTAGATCCTTCATAATGACAATCGATCGCTGTGGTTCTTGCAGTTTCCCAATAGCGTGCAAGACTGCTTCGCGGTCGTGTTTTCGTTTCGTTGCGGTATACGGCGTTTCTGTAGTTGCAGAATCAGTGGGATGAGACTGCGCATATTCTCGTCGCACTTTGCTGTGTTTCAAGCTGTCCAAACAAGCATTGCGCGCCACTCTCAACACCCACCGTCTCGCACCCTCTTCTTCGCGAAGGTCACGTTGTTGCCAAAGCTTCACTAGCACTTCTTGTGTTATGTCCTTCGCCTCGCTTTCATCGCGAAGCATAGCGTACGAATATGAGAAGATATCGCGCTCTACAGCGCGAGCTATATGTTTGAAAGAATCCACAATCACCGAAGAAACGACTATGCCTGATGCAATGTTACAGGACAACACGATTTTTATCCATTGATATACAAATGGTATCTTGGGATAATCATTAACAAGAGCAGCTCAACATGTCAGTATCTTTCGTTGCGAGAATCTTCGCTACAGCGTCTCTTTGCTTTTTCTGTGTATGCAGTTGTCTGCAAGCAGAAGTGGGTGACACGGTGAACATTGTTGTTGATCACGCGAACGACACCGTTGGGGTGTTTCTCGAAGAATGGTGTGGCGAATGTGTGGAAGGTTCCACGCTTCATGTTCCCGCAAAGCCCATTCGTGTGAAGATAATCAACACGGGGACAAGTGTTTATCAGTACTCTGTTGGTGAAAGATCGAATTCTGAAGTAGCGACATCCGATATTGGTTCATATGCTGGATTCGAGCGATATGTTGACCCATTTCTCCAAGAAACGCTGCGCGACACAAATGCGTTTCTCTACCCTAAAGAGTCGGCAAGTATTAGAGCAGCGACACTTTTGAGCATGCTCAATGACTCAATTGACTCACTCAATAACACAATTGCACAACTGCGTTCACTCTCACCTGTTGATTCTCTAGGCTTAGTGCAGTATGAGTTGCTTCGCGACACCGTGAAACGTCAGCAAACTCAGGCTGAACGAGCTGTGAGGCGGTTTGAAGACTCGAAGCGACAGTTTGATCGCCTGAAATACACATCGCAAAAACTGTGGGAGCAAATGTATGAAATTGAAGAGTCTGTCTATGGTTCTAAAGGCGTGCTGCGCAATCGCGTTGAATGTTTAGACGCGATAAATCAACTCGCTCGTTCGACTGACCCGATAACAAATGCAGCCGCGAGGTTTCGAGATGCATTTGACAATGACGGCACATACAAACTCAGCTACAAATTTCCCTCAATGTTTGCCAATCTGCGCAATCATGCGACTTCGTTGCAATATCAACTCATAGCGCTTGACTCGCTAATCGAAATGTTGCCCGCTAGCGAGCGAGAGAGATTGTACTCACTTTCAGGGAATGGGTTTGAGTGCTTGAATACGTTTGAAGAAGTAATGGACGTGACGTTGGAAGCAGAAAGCATTGTCCGCACAGTTGTAGAATACGAAACGAACCTGACGATGCACCTACAGCCCGAACAACTACGCCAGGCTTCTGAACCTGTGCTGCATATCCAGGCTAGGCGCGACAACAAATTTGTATATGAAGCAGCAACACTCGGCGACAGGTCTTATCGCATCAATATGGAATCATCGTCGCCTGTAAGACCATCATTGGGCTTATCGTTTATTTTATCCCCCGACTCACAATTCGCAGAATATGGCCTGAAGCAAACGCTTGACGGTCGCGAGGAAATCATCGAATCGGGTACCGTCCGCGATTTTCGGTTCACATGGGGAATCACAGTTGGACTCACGTACTCTTTCTTAGACTATCAAGACACGCGCGGATTCACTGTTTGGGTTCCTGAATTGACAATCAATCCAGGTAACGATGTTCGCGCGGTTGCATTGGGCACCGGTGTTTCGTTCCTAGACGTGCTCAAGGTGAGCGGCGGAATGATCTGGTCGAAACATCAGGAACCTATTGGTGTTGGTTTGGGCGACATCGTAGACACACCGCAAGAGTTTAGAGTGAGTGATACGTTCGGTTTTCCAGACTCTGGAAAGTGGTTCCTCAGTCTTTCTGTGTTCATTCGTCCCGCAATTGACTAATGCCAAAATTCCCTCATGTCGCGCACCGTGTTTCGCACCTCAAGCCACCTGTGTTTGAGCAGTTTATGCCAGATATGCGCGCTCAAGGTGCACAACTCTCCAAACTCCACATTGGAGATTCTGTTGGAGTCCCCCCGTACAACACTGGTCTGACGTCAGAGTTTGCCACCCACTATCCCAATGCAACAAAGTATGCCAACACTTTTGGCATCGCTCCATTGCGGAAAGCGCTTGCCGACAAAATGACGCGTGAGAACAACATTGTGTCCACGGCAGAAAATATTCTTGTAACCTCTGGCGCAACGCAAGGTCTGTCCTTAGCGAGTGAAGCGTTGTTTGAGCAAGGTGACGAGGTATTGGTGTTTACACCAGCTTGGCCGCTGACATTTGGCATCGTTGGATTGTCAGGAGCTCGGTTGCGTCAGATACCAATGTTTCACGACGCTCCTGAGTCTCCAAGCGAGATTCTGAACATGCTCGAAGAACATCTCAGTACTCGAACTGCAGGGATTCTTGTTAACTCACCTAACAACCCAACAGGGAGCGTGCTCTCAGTTTCGCAGTTAGAGGCAATTGTTCGATTCGCAATTGACCACGACTTGTGGATTGTTTCTGATGAAGCGTATGACGGCTTGGTGTTTGAAGGGAGGAATCACCTTTCTATCGCCGCGATAGCTGGCGCGAGTGAAAGGACAATTACTCTCAATACATTCAGTAAGCTGTATCAGTTTGCCGGAGCTAGACTCGGTTGGATTACAGCGCCTGAAACAGTGTTGAATATGCTCAATCAAGTGTTGGTACACCAAGTGTACAATGCATCAACAGTTGCGCAGTACCAAGTATTGAAAGCAGTTGAGACGCGAGACCACTGGATTGATTCTGTTGTATGTGAATTGCGCAAAAAACGGGATATCGCAGTGGAGTGTTTAGGTGAACAGGCACGTGTAAAAGCAGGATATTTCGTGTTTATTCGTCTCCCGGAAAGCGATATCACAACGTTTGAATTTGTGCGTCGCTGTATTCGCAAAGGAGTGTCAATTGCTCCTGGTAGTGCATTTGGTCGTGACTTTGCAGAGTACATCCGGATTTGTTTTACCGGGGAAACGGAGCAACAACTCATTCGAGGGTTGAACATATTTGCTCGAGAACTTGCTGAGCTGGGATAGGCAGAAGATTTTTGTGCCGTTGTTATGAGCGAGCACACATACATATAGAGAGGTTACAGTGTTTGTTATGAAGGCAAAGCCAGCCCTGCTGGTCACGGTATTTTTATGTTGTATAGGTTGGATGAACGCGCAGGAGCAAACCCTTGAGGTTTCTGCTCGCGAATGGATGCATGTAGGTAATAATGTCGAAGGTATCTCTGCGGTACAGCAGCATACGCGCAATGTGCAAATGAATGCTGGCGAAATTCACGAACAGCTCCGCAGTGTCTCAGCTGTACGAGTTTCCGACTTCCCCATTTCGCTGAATGAGACCGGACGGATTGAACTCGTTCGCACAGCGCCAGTTGTAGATCAGCGCACTATCATTGAAACAGCAAAAGGCAAGAGAATTGCTCCGGTTGTACACTCATTTCAAGGGTATGTAGAAGGGACGAATGATCGCGTTTTTCTCGCTTCATTTGGTGCCGGTTTCGTTTGCGCGATTACCAAAGAAGATGGAACGAAATACTCGATATCACCATCTGTACGGAATACAAAATCCAATCATGTTATTATGCGTGAAGACGCCCTCGGCAGTCAGATGTTCCCAGAACAAGCAGTTTGTGGCACAGTTGAGAGTGCGCTAGAAGATGAGCTCTCTGATGTAGACAAGTATGAAACGCAAGATCGCGTTTTGTCTTTTGACCTTCGCGAACTAGACCTCGCCGTCGAAACAGATTCGTATCTGTACGCCAATTTTAATGGCGACCTCGACGCACTTGAGCAGTATGTTATTGCCCTCGTTGCCATGATAAGCGATATCTACGAACGCGACTTACAAGTGAAAATTCACCTGTCGTACTTGTATATGTATACCAATGAACAAGACGGTGACCCGGATCCGTACACTAGTGGCCATGGAGAAGTGGGAGACATGTTGTACGAGTTTGGCGAATATTGGTCTAGCAATCGCTCTCAAGTACCACGCGATCTCGCGCATTTGCTCTCAGCATATCCAAGCGGTGGAGGGGTTATTGGTGTTGCGTGGACAGGTTCGAACAACCGCGGAACAATATGCCGCAAAAATAGATTCTCTGGCTACGGTGCCAGCGGTATCAGAGGCAATGAACAACTACCAACATCAGAATTTACTTCAGCAGTTGCTACAATGGCGCATGAGCTCGGGCACAATTTCGGAGCTCCACACACGCACAACTGTTGGTGGCAAGACAATGGCAAAGATTTGATAGATACATGCATGACGCAGCTCACACCAACAGCCTCGGATGGCTGCTTGCCAATGAATCCTGTACCAACTCTCGGTACCTTGATGAGCTACTGCTTTAACGTCAATGCTACCAGAACTGTCGCAATGGAGTTCCATCCAGTTGTTATCGAACAAATGCGCGGCAATGTAGAAAATAGTGCCTGTATGAACCAGTTTTCAGGTCCTACCCTGTTTATCAATTCACCATCTGGCAACGAACATGTACAATCGCAAAGCCTTCTCGATATTGGTTGGACTTCTGTAGATGTATCTGAGGTGACGCTTCAGTGGAAGTACAACGAACCAGCCAGCGAGTGGACAGATATCGCAACAGTTGCTGCTGCAAAGGATTCGTATTCTTGGGTGCTTCCCGACGTTGAAGAGGCAGAGATTGTCGTTCGCGTCGTTGACGCATCGAACCCAAACTTGTACGACGAGATTTTAGCGCCAATACAGGTTCAAGGACCATTACTTCAGGTCGTGCGGCCTGAAGGTGCAGAAAAGATTGCCACAAACAGCGAGTATACAATTCGTTGGGACAGACGATTCATTTCGGCGGTAAATATTGACTTCTCAGCCGACGGAGGTCTCACGTGGGAGAGAATTGCAAGCAATGTAGAAGGTGGTTTGTTGGACTGGGAAGTGCCTGTAGTGGTCACTTCGGAAGCTCGTATCCGTATTTCTGAAGCTTCTACAAGAGATATCATTGATGAGTCTGATCTGTTTGAATTAGGAACGCCTTTCATTTCGATCCTATATCCAGTTGGTGGCGAAGAGTTTGTTTCTGGAACCGATGAAATCATTAGTTGGGAAGCTGACTTTGTGAACCGTGTTCGCATAGATTACTCGCTCGACGGAGGAACTACTTGGCGCTTAGTGTCGTTCTCTTTTCCCGGCGATCGCGGCGAGTTTCCTTGGAGCGTTCCAAATATCGAAAGAGAACGAGAAGACAGTGTTTACCTTCAGTTTCGGATTCTTGATGATGTTCAGCAAACAGTGTTCAAGACTGTTCAAGCATTTAGCATTGCCAAGGAGCCAACATCTGTAGACAACATATTAGAAACTACTGGACTTAGCGCCTTTACAGACGGTTATACCGCTGTTGTAACCAATAGCAAGCCGCAGGAGTCTCACTACAACGTTTCAATCGTTACAATGAGTGGTGAGACGGTAGCTACACAAACTCGTGTTACCGCGGCGGCTTTACAAGCAGGCGTGAACCTACCGGTTGGTGAACTGGCGGCTGGTGCGTATTTTGTGAGGCTTCAGGGTGATGAGAGTGTCGAAACCACTCGTTTTACCATTGTCAGATAAGAACGTTAATAAGAAGATATCTTTGATAGAGAGGATTACATCATGTTGAAAAAAACAGTAGCACTGGTTTGCTTTGCTGTTTTTGTTGCTCTGGCGAGTCAGAGTGCAATTGCAAGCAATACCGCAATAATCAGGGCGTCGGACTTTGTTCAGATCCAAAAGAAACAGCGGTCTGAAGTAGCGCTTACGAGCGTAGATCACAAAACAATGACTATTGATGTTGATGCCATTCGCAGTGATTTGCGTTCGGTAAATCAGTTGGCAATTGCAGACTTTCCCATCACTCCAACTGAACTCGGAGTTCTTGAGTTACAGCGCTCACGTTCGATTATCGACGCAAACTCGAACAACATGATTCACGGGATCAAAGCCCCTGAGATGCACAACTTCGAAGGGTATGTTCTCGGACAAGAAGATGCGGATGTGTTTATCACGTTCGTAAATGGCGACATGTTTGGAACTGTGACATACCCGGATGGACGTCAATACACAATTGCTCCGGTGTACAACAATCCAACCGCAGAACACGAACACATTATTCTCAGCGAATCTGACGTAGACTTTGGCGACGAAAAGCCGGCAACTTGTCTTACAGACGATGTATATGTGCAGGAAAACGGTGGTTTTCCAATGCGCGAAAAGAAAGAGAGTTCACACTCAACAATTATGCGCGATGAAGTGCGCAGAGTTGAGTTGTTCGTTGAGTCTGACCGTCACTTCTACGATCAAATGGGTGGCGACTATGAAAAGATGATCAATTACACGTTTGCTATTGTTGCGCAAATCAGTAAGATCTATGAAGACGAGTTGAACGTGTACTTTGTTTTGGTAGACTACTACCCATTCTCAAATGTAAGTTCAGGTGACCCTGATCCATATGATTTCCCACATGGCCAATTGCATGTTGGTCTCACTAACTTTTCGAATTATTGGGCATCTAACAAGACCGGTATTCAGCGCAACCTTGCACACTTGATTTCTGCCTACCCTGTAGGCGGTGGCGTTATTGGTATTGCAAAAGCAGGTGACAATTACGACGGTACACTTTGTGATAAGTCTTCAGCTTCCGGCGGTTACGGTGTGAGTGGATTGCGCGGTCAGGACCAATTGCCGACGCCTGCCTATACGCTCGACGTAGCAACAATGGCTCACGAACTCGGTCACAACTTTGGTGCACCTCACACACACAACTGTTACTGGATCACGCATGGATTGCCATTGATTGACTCTTGTATGACAAAGTCATCTACAATTGCAAAGGACGGTTGTTACGACGGCCCTACTCAGCCTACGCTTGGAACGATCATGAGCTATTGCTTTAACGTGAATTCTAGCAGAACTGTGGCAATGACGTTCCACCCACAAGTAATCGATCATATTCAAGGCAATATTAGTGCTTTCTCATGTGTAGATGCTGAGTCAGGTGTTACTGTCATGCGTACACATCCGAGAGCTGGCGGACAATATGCAGCTGGCTCACCAGTGGAAATCAGATGGGCGTATTCGAACGTCAACACCGTGAAGTTAGAGTACTCTACAGATAATTCGCAATACACCGAAATCGGAACTGCTCCAGCTAGTGATGGTTTTTACGTATGGTCTATTCCAGCTTCTCTCAGCGGAGATGTGTGGGTGCGAGTTTCTGACAATACAGATGCATCTGTTAGCGACATCGGCTTAGGACCAATTCAAATAGCATCGGCATCTGTCGCGGTTGTTAATCCAACAGTTGACGAACAAATTGCTGGCGGAGTCGATTATTCGATTCGCTGGAATATGTCTCAGGTTCAGTCTGTAGACATCATGTTTAGTGAGAACGGTGCTAGTAATTGGGATGTGATTGCTGAGAATGTTTCATCTACAGCATATAGTTGGTCTGTTCCAGATATTAACACAGACAATGCGTATATCCGTGTGGTGAGCAGCAATAACGGCGCGGTTGAGAGCATTGTAGGACCATTCACAATTGGTACAGCATTTGTATCTGTTGCGCGCCCTAACAGTGATGACGATTGGCAAATTGCACGTACAAGTGTCATCGAATGGGGTAGTGCGTTTGTAACCAAGGTTAAGCTTGAATACAGCACAAATGGTGGTGAAAAGTACAACTTGATTGCTTTCTCAACCGATGCGGCACCAGGAAGATATGAATGGGATATTCCAGCGGATGAATCCCTCATTTCAGGTGATTGCGTAGTGCGAATTACAGGAACCGGCGCTGGAAGTCCGATTGTGGTGCTTTCGGAAACATTCGGCATTGTAGATTCTGTTACTAGCGTAGAAGATCGCGAGATTCCATCGAGCTTGGTTACGGTATCTCCAAACCCAGCGTCAGATATCATTAACGTGTCGTTCACGGGCGATATGGTGTACAACAACGCGTATGTTGAACTACACGATATCTCTGGAGCTGTAGTTGCCACCAGCAAAGCTCAACCGGTTCAGCCAGGCGTAACACAGATGTTCTCTTTGCAGGTTTCAGAGCTCGCAAATGGAACGTACTTCGCAACGCTTCGTACTGGCAATGGCTCAGCCACAAAACAAGTAAAAATCGCTCGCTAGTACAACGTATTGGCAAAAGCGTAGAGGTAAAGCCGGGTAGTCCAACTGCCCGGCTTTTTGTTTTTATACGCTCCATTTCCCTGTGTACAGACTATGCACTTGCATTGTTGTAAACATCCACTATTTTGAGTTATGCCAAAGCTCAATATGAAACTTGCCCTGCTTGCTCTCACGGCTCTCACTCTGACAGCTCTGTACCTAAATTTTGATACAAATGAAGAGAATAGCCGAACTCCCGAATCGCAAGTCCAATTGAAGCAAACGCCAGCCGCACAGCACAAGCCAGATGATCCTGAAAGCGACTTTGCACTATCAAGAAAATTCAGCCATAAAACACTCACACAAGTAGTCGAAGAAATGAGTTCGTACAACCGAGTCGACTTTAAGAGAACGGGAATCGTAGGCAGGGTTAGCGATCAATACAAACGCTTTCTGTTTCTGTGTCAGACTGCGTCAGAGGCAGATCTCTTAGCGCTCACAAGGCATGAGAGTCCACCAGTGCGTGTATATGCATTAGTTGCTTTGGGGTTGTGTGAAAGCGCTGAGTTTACAGGTTGCTTCGAACGTTTGTCAAGAGATACGGCAGGAGTATTGACAATGCATGGTGATATTGGAGATATAGAAAGTGTATTGACAGCGGCTTATTCACTATTGCGTCACACTGACTCGGAATTTAACTACAAGCTCCAATTGTCTAGCTATGAGTCCTATGAACTCGATTCTATTCTTCTGACCAATAGCCTGTTTGACTTCTACCCAACGACCACACTGGGCCGCAAGGAAAATTTTTCCGAGTATCGGGACTTGTATATTAGAGCGGCTGTAGAGCGCTGTGTGCCAGGTGCAATCGCAATGCTGCACATAGTGGGGATTCATGAGTACGACGCAGAGATCCTTGAAAAACTGAGAACCATTGACGAGGATTCTCTGGTGCTTTTTCAAAAACACTTGTACAGCTCAGGCACCAGTCTTTTAAAAAACACTGAGATACGCGAGGAGTTTGACCGCCTTGCTTCAGGGGGAGGCCGATATATAGATCAATTCTTTTTAGAAGATCATTAAGTGGTTTTCCGCACAATTGGTTTCACCAACGTGAACCGAGAAGAGCAACCCTCGATTCACGGGCTCTTGGAAAGTCGTCTAGAGAATAAAACCACTGCCAACACGTCACACAAGACAGACTATTCACCCTCACAATCAAAGAACAGGAATCGCATGAATCTCTCTGGAGCAAAAGTTCTCGTTACTGGTGGTAGCCTCGGAATTGGCAAAGCAACCGCAGAATTACTGATACAAAAAGGCGCATCGGTTCTCATCACCGGGCGTTCTCTTGAACGCTTGGAGAAAGCAGCCCAAGAAATAGGCGCGTCCTATGTAGTTGCGGATGTTTCTACGCAGAAAGGAATCGATGATACCATGGCTGCTGTACATTCTGAACTAGGTGGCTTAGACGTATTGGTGAACAATGCTGGCATTGGCCGTTTTCCAGAGCTGAGTGAAGTGGAATGGGAAGACTTTCAGGTAGTATTCAATACAAATGTGTTTGGTGCAGCGATGATGGCCAAAGCCTGCGCTGAGATTTTTAAGGCACAGAGCTCAGGTAATATCGTCAATATCGCTTCTACAGCGGGCAAAAAAGGCTTTGCTCGCGGTTCCGTGTACAGCGCTTCAAAATTTGCGTTGCGTTCCATGACAGAATGTTGGCAAGCCGAATTGCGCAAGCACAATGTTCGCGTGTTTGGTGTGAACCCTTCTGAAGTGACTACTGCATTTGCACAAGAAGAGCGCATTGAACGCCCAGAAGTCGACAACAAGTTGCGCTCACAAGAAATAGCTCATGCCATTGTGAGTGGATTAGAAATGGATAATCGCGGGTTTATTCCAGAACTCACGGTGTTTGCAACAAACCCTTGGTCGGAGTAGTACCTACATGCCAGCATCTCCTGAACGAAAGACCGTTCAGATTTCTCTTTCGCTAGAACAGTTGTACAACGAAGACGCGCTGCGGAAAAAGGTGGCGCGTCATGTGCGCATACCTGTCAAACATCTCGGTCACACACGCATCATCAGCCGCTCGCTCGATGCGAGGTCGCGTCCACCAAAGTTTAGGTTGCGCGTGGAGCATAGTACCGTGCCATTTGACGCCGACACACCTTTGATGTCTGCCTTTCAAGATGTATCGCATGCTCCAAAAAAAGCTGTAATTGTCGGTGCTGGCCCTGCCGGCTACTTCGCAGCGCTTGAGTGTTTGATGCACGGCATAAAACCAATAGTTCTCGATCGTGGTTTTGATGTTCGCACTCGAAGGAAAGACTTGCGAGCAATTCAGCAAGAAGGGGTTGTACACCCACACTCAAACTACTGTTTTGGTGAAGGTGGTGCCGGTACGTATTCGGACGGAAAGCTGTATACTCGCTCTCACAAACGCGGCAATATCGACAGTGTCCTTCGCTTGCTCGTTGAACACGGGGCACATTCAGATATCCTTGTAGACGCTCATCCGCATATCGGGTCTAATAAATTGCCGAAAGTCGTCTCAAGTATACGAGAATCAATTGAACGTTTTGGCGGCGAAGTTCATTTTGGAGCGCATGTTACAGACTTTTTGGTGGAAGGAGACACGTGTAAAGGCGTAGTCTGCAATGGCGAAACGGTGGTGGGAGATGTAGTTGTCTTGGCTACTGGTCACAGCGCGCGCGATATTTACGACCTTTTGCAACGACGAAACATTTTGGTTGAATTTAAGCCCTTTGCCCTCGGTGTTCGTGTTGAGCACCCACAGCCATTGATTGACGAGCTGCAGTATGGTCAACGCCACCGTCACGAACACTTGCCCGCTGCCTCATACAGACTGGTGGCGCAGGTTCAGGAGCGCGGCGTGTACAGCTTTTGCATGTGCCCCGGTGGATTGATCGTTCCAGCCGCTACAGCGCCAGGTGAGCTTGTGACCAATGGCATGTCTATGTCTCGCCGAGATTCTCCTTTTGCAAACTCTGGCATTGTAACTGAAATTCAGGAACACCATATACCTAGAGAATTTGGCAACGATGCACTCGCAGGGTTGCGCTATCAACAGCACATTGAGCAAACAATGTTTGCCAATAACAATTCAGAGAAACAGGTGGCACCCTCCCAAAACCTAGAAGACTTCGTACGCGGAAAAGATTCAGCTAGTGTCTTACCAACCTCGTACATTCCGGGTTTGCATACAGCTCCTCTGCACTCTTTGTTGCCACAGGACATTGCGTTAGCATTGCAAGAAGGCTTCAAGCAGTTTGATCGCAAAATGAAGGGGTTTCTCACCAGCGAAGCACAAATTGTTGCTACTGAGAGCCGAACAAGTTCTCCTGTTCGCATCCCCCGTGACCCGGAGACTCTTGAACATACGCATGTCAAGGGCTTATACCCCTGCGCTGAAGGTGCTGGCTACGCTGGCGGCATAGTTTCTGCAGCTCTTGATGGACAGAGAGTGATAAGGTGTATTGCTCGGGCTTTTAGCACATCTCATTAAGTGTTATCTTGCCGAATCTATTTGCTTACTCACTTGCAGTCTTCTCATGAAACCAATAGCAGTATCCGTTCCATTTTTCTTTGATGTGTATGAAGGATTTGGCCAAGTAGCCGGAATTCTCAGCACAACAAAGACCGGACTTTCGTTGCAGTACGAGATTAGGGATGCGCTTATCGGTACCATCAAAACAGACTTGCGAAAAATATTTTGCTCGTATGCAGATATCGCAGATCTAGATGTGAAGGCTGGTTGGTTTCGCACGCGAATCTTTATTCGCCTGAATACTATGGAATCACTCAAAGACATTCCAATGACCCATGCCGGTGAAATGGTGCTGTCAGTAAAACGCAAGCACAGAGAAGCAGCTGTTGAGCTTGTGAGTAGAGCAAAATTGTCGTTGTCAGAATACCACCTCGAAATGTTGGAGAACGATGCCGAAGCCGATTCTACCGGTGAAAGCACATTGCCTTGTTGACGCTCCGATGCCAAACATCGGGCACATCGTTTTTCAACAATCCAACATTAACAACCAAGAGGAATAATCATGCAATTGCATGTGTTAAATAATCTTACCAGAACGCTTGAACCCTTTCAACCTATAAACAAAGAAGAAGTGCGAGTGTACTCTTGTGGGCCAACAGTGTACAATTCCGTACACATTGGAAACTTACGTTCTTTTCTCGCCGCCGATATGATTCAGCGCGTACTGCGTACTGTTGGTGGTTACGCAGTGAAATGGGTGATGAATGTTACTGATATCGACGACAAAACGATTCGCGACAGCGCTATAGGTGCAGATACATGGATCGCTGAAGAAATGGGTGAGCAAACACGAGATGTTATGCAAAACCTGAAGTCGTTAACAGACTACTATACACGTAAGTTTGTGCAAGACATTGAGAAAGTACGGATTCAAACACACAACATGGCAGAGATGCCCCGTGCAACTTCATACATACAAGAAATGCAGAATCTAGTTTCACGTATTGCCGAAAATGGCTTTGCTTACGAGAGTGGAGGAAGCATTTACTTTAATGTCTCGAAGTGGAGTGAAACGGGAAGGTACGGACAGCTGCGCAAGATAGATTTCGACAACTTTCGGTCAGGCGTCAGAATTGATGCTGATGAATACGACCGTGAACAAGTCTCAGACTTTGCTTTGTGGAAAGGCAAAAAAGATGATGAACCGTTCTGGGAATTTGAGTTTCAAGGACGGTCCGTTCCGGGCAGACCGGGATGGCACTTGGAATGCTCGGCCATGGAACGCGAAATTCTTGGCCTGCCATTCGATGTACATACAGGTGGAGTTGATTTGAAGTTCCCACACCACGAGGATGAAATTGCTCAAAGTGAAGCCGGTTATGGAGTAAAACCTACAACGTACTGGATGCACAATGAATTCCTTGAAGTTGAAGGAAAAAAGATGAGTAAGTCGTTGGGTAATTTTTATAAGCTCGACGATCTTATCGAAAAAGGTGTAGACCCACTCGATGTGCGTTACCTCATGAATTCAGTGCAGTACTCAACCAAGCTGAATTTCACATTTGCTGGAATCGAAGCTTCGAAAAAAGCTCGCTTGCGTGTTCAAGAGTATATCTACACGCTTTACGATGATGGCGATGGTACTCACGTAGTTGATGCGCAAGAGTTGGTCACGAGCGTATTCGCTGAACTTGCCCAGGATATCAATACACCAAAAGCACTTGGCGTGCTGTTCGGTTGGTTGAATGCACATCCGGCGGCAACTATTGCAACAGAATCTCGGCAACATGTTTTGGATGCTCTAGCAAAAATTAACGAAGTGTTTGACGTTTGGACCATAGAACCACGTCCGGCTGTAGAAATTCCAGCCGATATCGTAGAGCTTGCGGAGAGAAGAAAAACTGCAAGAGCAACTCGCGATTGGGCTGAGGCCGACAAAATGCGCGACGCATTACAAGCTGCTGGCTGGGTATGCAAAGACACAAAGGATGGGTACGAACTCACAAAGTTGTGAGGCTTATTGCTCACAAGGTCTTGCATTGAGCCAATTTATTGCGCAAATTCTTGTCTCGATTGCGCCGACGTTTTGTCAGGGTGCTCACACGTAATACCAGGAGGTCTTTGTGATAGAGCCAACAAACTCAGATCGTAGAGTGGGAACAGGTCAACAAGATGTGTACCTGCAGCTGCTGAACAGGGTACAAGAGCAAAACACGTTGAAGTCACAGGAAGAAGATGAGCCTATTTCGGCAGCCTCGACCTGAGCGGATCGTACAAGGTGTGGTAACGAGCAGCTATGAAGCCGAACAACAACGACTTCAAGAAGCAAAAGATACTGCTTCAGAGCAGATAAAAACTGGCCGTCTGGATGTGAAAGTTTAAGTTCAGGCGGCTTATTTTTGCAACACATTCGCTACAATCTCCTTGTTAAAAAACCATCAAAACACGTATGCCCTACTTTTTGGGTGTGCCCTACTACTCTTTTTTCGATTAGGTTCAGCCGAAGTACAACCCTGGGATGAAGGACTATACGCAATGCGCGCCGTTTCCATGCTGGCGTTTGATGCGTGGTGGGATCAAGTTCCACATGCCATTGGCGGTCTTTACTCAGCAACATACCCTCCGCTCCTCTCCTGGATGCAAGCCTTTTGCATGAAACTCTTTGGTGAGTCTCCCTTTGCATTGCGATTGTTTCCAGCCGTGTGCGGTGGCGTGAGTTTGTTCTTGTTGTATGGCATTGCAAAGCGCTGTGTTTCCAGAGAACTCAGTATTCTCTCAGCAATTGTGTTGGCGGGATCGGTAGCCTGGGTCGATTTTTCCCGGCTAGGGATGACAGATGTCCCCTTGGTAACCTCGTGGCTTTGGGCTCTATTTTCACTGATTCGAATTGTCGAGACCAAGAGCTCTTCAAAACGAGTGATGTATGCTGGAGGCCTAGCCGCGGCGATAGCGATGTCACTCCTGCTCAAAATATCCATTTCGGCCGCGCCGCTGGCGTTCTCGCTTGTTGCCATTTGGTATCACAAGTCTAGTTCGGTGAGAATGTGGATAGTTCTGGCAGTCCTCGTGGGCGTGAGCATCGCCTCACCTTGGTATCTGTATATGGCTCAAACTCACGGTGAGCCCTTTACACAGGCGCTGTTTTTACCACATGTTTCCCAAGCGGTTGAAAACTCACCTTCTTTGCCATGGTGGTTCTATGTTAATCAATTGCTTGTCTCTCACCCTTTTATGCTTATGGCACCTCTTTGGTTGTTGTTTGCAGCCCTTGGAAAATTGCGCGTCAACTCCTGCCGGCAACCCTTTGTGCTCAGCTCATTGTTGATGTGGTTCTTTGGTGGCCTAGTGGTATTGTCTGCCGCATCTACCAAACAAGTTCATTACACTGTGCTACTGATTCCGGCAGCATGCATTCTAGCTATGCAGGCGTACGAGCTCATGCTCGATGAACTGGCCGGAACGCGAAGAACCCTTGGTGTATTAATCGCGCTCGTTGTTGTCTCCGCATGGACGCTGATGCCGGAGATGAGAATTGCGATAAAAAGCGGTGAATTTGCTTCTAATATACTGTTACTGCTTCCCCTTGCTGCCATTCTTGCGGGTGTTGTTTTTTTGTTTTTACCTAGAGACAAGCGCGAGTTTATTACAGTTCAGAGTTCGCTTTGGCTTGTTTATATTATCCCCGGACTCATGCTCTTGAATACCCTCAATGAAGCGCGTGTGTCGGGTGTTGAATACAATGATGGTGCTGATCAGGTGGGAGCATTTTTGCGACATGCCGATACAGATGAGTACGTGTATCTATTTCACAAACGCAACGAGGCCGATGAGTGGAACCCGCAACTCGCCTGGTATTCGCATGGTTGGCACAATGGTTGGTTGCCCGGAAAGAGTATTGTGCCTGCGCCGCTGCAAGAGCATGCACTGCAGATGAGTGATGTGGAACTCTCGACAATAGATTTGGTCGCGCCAGAAAAACCAATTGTGTACTATACTTCAAACCTGACGCCCGAAATTCGCAGGATTGTTACGGATGGACTGTCAAGCGAGCGCGACGTGTTGTTAGAGACGAATCGATACACCGTGTTTTCACCTATGTTGGAGCAGTAGATGTCAGAATTTAACCCACATGATGTTGGCATGCCAAATGGCAATATGTTCGGGTTTCCCAATAATCCGGAAAGCGCAGAGGTTGTACTTATTCCAATGCCTTGGGAAGTAACCGTGTCGTTCCGAACCGGGACAGCAGGTGGGCCTCAAGCGATGTTGGACGCTTCTGTGCAGCTCGACTTTTTCGATGAAGATATTGCAAATGCTTGGGAAACCGGCATTGCTATGCTCCCTATTTCGGCTAAGCTGCTCGAACGAAGCAAAGAGTTGCGCATA
>JAUHYX010000278.1 GCA_030426285.1 bacterium | reverse complement strand
GGGAAATCGAGCGAAAAACTGTGGAGGCGAGTATCTACAAAGTTGCGGTCAAAGTCGTAGAAAGAAACCCCGAGTTCTCCCAGCTTGTTTTCGTAGCGAATAAGCTGAACTGGGTATTCTTGTGTCCAATTAGTGTAGTTCTTGAGGGTGAAACGACGCAATGCCATACCGCGGTTACTAATCACGGCAGTATACAGGTCAGTCTCAATTGTATACAGTTCTTCTGGTGTGTCTGAGTGGACTTCTTCCGACTCAGGCTCGGGTTGTTTGTCCGTCCAGGCATCTAAGTCCTCAGCCACTTCGCCCGTTGTGTCACCAGTTGTTGCCGATTCTTCGACTGGCGGTTGTGAGCTCTGCTGATACATCATGAATGTCATGACGATCAAGCCGATGAGCAAAAAGCCGATTATTTGTTTTCTTTCCATAGTAACGCGGTTGAGAGTTCAGATTCAATTAAGAGATTGTTTGCCATTGTTTGCTGAGTGAGCACAGCAATGGTGTTGTGTTCCAGGCACGTGGTCAATTCCACCAGGATGCATTGGGTTGCAGCGAATGATGCGTCTCAGCCCCATTCCTAATCCACGGAAACCATGCACAGCAATTGCCTCTTGCATATAATCGCTACAAGTGGGGTAAAACCGGCAAGCTCCAGGAAGGAGAGGGGAAATGAAGCGCTTGTACAGGCGAACCATCTCGATTAATATGTTCTTCGCGAGATTAGCCATGCTGCTTCTCAATGGAATGAAGTAACTGCTTGAGTGAATCACAGACGCGACTAAGGTGTAATTGTTGCGGCCGCTGTGGAATGTGCTGCCAAATCAAAATCACCTCTGCGATTGCAAGGGATTCCGCCTTTGGTGCAATTTCTCTACGAACCGCTTCGCGCAACAATCGTTTGATTCTATTGCGCATCACTGCGGGCTTTGTGCCCCGCCTACACGTAACACCTACGTGCATCTCATTGTGAGACTCAACGCAATCTGGAGGCCTAAAAGTAACAAAGGCCGTCAATCCGGTTGCGCGAAAGCGCTTTCCTTGATTGAAGACCCTGCCAAATGTGCCGTACCCTTTGAGTGGCAACTGTCGCACACTACACCTCCAGTTCGCTCTTGTGCTGCCCACATTTCGCAAATGCGATATGCCGAGACAGCACAACAGACATTACATAGAGTCACTTACAGTGAGACGCTTGCGACCTTTTGCTCTGCGAGCATTTACGATCTTGCGGCCGTTCTTAGTAGCCATGCGTGCGCGAAAACCATGCTTGTTGCGACGTTTACGTCTGCTTGGTTGATACGTGCGTTTCATTGTTATACCTCAGAAAATGCAAGCGCATCGCAGTTGCGCTTGTGAAACATATAGATAGTGTATTGCTGCTTGTTCTGCTCTTCTCGCCCCAACCACTGTTTCCCGATGAAATCTCGGATTAGGGCAAAGAATTACAAAAATAAGCACTTCGCATGAAAAAAACAATTCATTGCTGCAACTGAACAATTGTAGACTATTCGCCATTGAACAAGGGATGCGAAAATGCATTTGTGGGCAACACGGTAGTATCGACTGGAAACTCTAGAACTGTAGCGCTTTGTCGCATTATTCGCAGAAAGTTGGCATGTGATTTGTTGGATACCTCGTGAAGCGACGCAGAGGGTGCGTTGTGTAGAATTTGATCACCTTCGATTGAGGAAAAAATATGTCACAAGTAGATCATTTGTTTAAGGGCAAAGTCCCATTGATGAAGGCTGCTATGGATGCGTACTCGATGCGACAGGTGACTATTGCCCGCAATATTGCCAACGCAACTACGCCGAACTACCGACCTGAAACTGTCCGTTTTGAGGAGGAATTCGAGAAGATACGCGGTGTTGTTGCTCGTGGCCAACGTTCAGATGTTCGTCATGCTAACATGGGTGACAAGATGCGCAATAACATCCACGGTGCTGTAGAAGATTCGGCCGTTCCTGCTCCAGAAGTATTGTTCTCAGGTGAGTCGCATGTGAATGTCGACAAAGAGATGAGTGAGCTTGCGCAGAATCAAATTCGTTTTCGCTTTGTGTCGAGAATGACGTCCCGCTACTTCAGAGGACTGCAAACCGCAATTAAAGGAGTGAACCAATAATGGCTGAAAATCTATTTAATACGTTCAAGATCAGTGGTCTTGGCATGTCGGTGCAGCGTATGCGTTTGTCTGCAGTTGCTGACAACATCGCCAATGCGAATACAACGAAAGCGGAGAACGGCAAAGCATATCAGCGCAAAGTGGTTCTCGTTCGCGGCACCAAGCAATCTCAGTTTCAGAATGAATTGTCTCATCAGCTCGGTCTGAAGGCAGACAATTCCAATGGTCACCTTCCCAGCGCGCTTGATCAAGGACAAACAGCAAGTGCCGATCCGATAAAAGCCAATATTGGCAGAGATAACTCGGAGCCAAGACTGGTGTATGACCCGTCTCATCCAGATGCAAATGACGAAGGGTATGTAGAAATGCCGAATGTGAATGTAGTGTCTGAGATGGTCGAGATGATTTCAGCCCAGCGCGCATTTGAGGCAAACACGCAAGTTGTTGGTGCGGCAAAGAATATTGCTCGCGACGCACTTGATATCTAGCATTATTGGCACGGCAATTGATATAGTATTTACAGATTGTATTTGAAGAATTTGACGCAACGGATGAGAATATGAGAGTTGGTGGAATAAAAGTTTATGGTGGACAGCAGCCACTGCAGCGCGTGCAAAATGTAGCTGCGCGACAAGTGCAATCCACTGAGAGGTTTGACAAATCTGAAGCCGCGAGTTCTCCTTCACGGGTGCCAGCTGCTTCACTCACACCTCAATCTGTGATCAGTCCTGTTGAGCGTCGATTTTTTAGCCGCATGTTCCCGGATTCGGGACTCGCAAGCCAGTTGGCGTTCAACCGCCAAGCCGAGTTGCAATTTGCAACTCCGT
The DNA here is from genome assembly GCA_030426285.1 of bacterium. GTDB lineage: Bacteria > Bacteroidota > Ignavibacteria > Kapaibacteriales > UBA7675 > JAUHYX01. The sequence goes on along the minus strand of JAUHYX010000278.1, from coordinate 569 downwards.
TCCGCGGCAATGTTTTTGATTCAAAAATTTAACCAATGCATAAGTCCTTCCTTTCTTCTATGCTGTACCATATAAGAAACGTCTCCTCCCCGCAATCCCTTCCAGGGGAGGAGGCCTCTTTCTTAACAAAGAGGTCGACAGAAAGAAGACTGAGAGTAACTGATAGAGAGGTTTGAAATGGAAATTGTTAAAGCCGGAGACATGGTTTCTCCACAAACCCTTCCAGCAGTTCAGCAACGCAATCGCCAATTGGGTGAAGCTTTTGAGAGCAAGGCTCCTGAAGTATCGTTTGCTGACACTATGGATCAGTTCATGAAGGGTGTCAACACAATGCAACTCGATGCCAAAACTCAGCAAGAAAAGTTCATTACTGGCGAACCAGTGGATCTTCACGATGTCATGATCGCTGCTGAGAAGGCAAAAACAAGTTTTAGCCTGCTGCTAGAATTGCGCAACAAAACGCTTGATATGTACCGCGAAGTTATTCGTATTCAAGTATAGCCCTGAGCTACTCGTTTTGTATGTGCAACCGAATCCATCAATGAAGTTTACGTAGTGTCAACACTCAA
>JAUHYX010000277.1 GCA_030426285.1 bacterium | reverse complement strand
TGTTGTGCCAACTAACATCGACGTCCGACAACACTGTAACGGTTCGCTCTGGGGATACTGCATAGCCGCCTTCCCATGATTCAGTAGGATCCTTGGGCAACACTAGGAGCGGTCCATACATGCCGAGTTGTACATGCAGAGTTGATGCAACATGGCAGTGGTAGAAGTACAATCCAGGGTGAGGAGTCAACATCCTATACGTACCGGTTTCCATGTGCTTTATTTTCCACGAGAGATCTGGAACACCGTCGTATTCTTGCTCTACATCCGTTCCGTGTAGATGCATTGTATGTGCATATGGTTGTGATTGATTGCGCACATCGAGAATGAGCGAATCTCCCTCAACAGATGTCATCAATGGGCCTGGTAGTTCTGGCTGAGCAAAGCTTTTGGAAAATCCCCAGAAAGGCAATTGAGTGCCATCGTGCAACACATGCTCTCCGGTTGTCCACATCACCCACAACTCGCGTGTTGTTTCCTGAGCAGAGGCAGCTACCGACATGCATATCCAAATCAAAAATGCTGCTACTTTCACGGTTGTATCTCCATCAGTGTAAACATTCCATTTGGGTACTTACCGCCACCTGTTACGGCAATGAGGTTGTGGTCGTGAACTGGGTACATACCCGGCTTATCTGGAACGAGACGAAGAAGCACCCAGCCCGAAGATTGAACTGGCCATGTATCCTTGTCCCATCCAACAACAGCTGCATCTGATGCAGCAACACACTGCGCGTGATAACCGTGAAAATGCATTGAATGCATAGACAAGCCTGTATTGACAATTGCTATGTAAATGGTGTCGTGCACATGCCCGGTAACGAGAGAAGCGGCATCGGTCGGAAGCTGCGACTTTGTAAGACCGTTGATTGTGAAGTAGTCGGGGTTGTATGCGTTAGGGTCGATCGATTCTACACTGCCGCCGTCATGCAACTCAGACTCAAACTCTCTGACTTGCCATGCAACAGTTGAAGTGCCACCATGAGTGAACACAATACTTGCCACTCCTGCAACATATCGAGACAATGGCGTGGTTTCTTGAGGTTGCAACAATTCAATAGTTGGCATCGTTGATGTGATGCGAAACTCAGCACTTTCCCCAGGTGCGATATCATGAATCCCTTGGCCGGTTGCATAGACAACAGACCGATCGAGTTGATTCGTAAGCTCAATAGCTACGGTGTCACCTACTAGAGCTGTGATTCGCAGTGGCAACTTGCGTTCGTCGGCCGTAGCAAACACGCGTTGAATTGTGAGCGCCACGCCATTGTCCGGACTCACAACTGCAGTATCGAGAGTTGCTTGTACTGTGAGAGTTGCGGCTTGCAGACGAACAGAAAAGACCGTGCAAAGTACGAGGCAAAAAAGCACTGCTTTCCACTTCAAGTTTTTGTTGCTATGTTGAGACATTGTTATTGCTGAAAATGATTGAGTATGTATGCAGAATCGTCCACAAAAAACAACGATAGAAAAACTTCTCCAAGTTTTGGCGATGATTATCATCGTTCTAGCTGGATTGGCAACAGCAAAGGCTATTGTTATTCCATTCCTGCTGTCGATGTTTCTAGCCGTTATTTTGTATCCCCCAATGCGCTTCTTAAAAAACAAAGGCCTTCCGTCAGTGCTGGCACTGTTGTCAGTTCTCACCGTGTGTTTGGGAATTGGAGCGCTGTTTGTGCCGTTGATTCTCGGTGCGGTCGACAATTTCCAAGCCTCGCTTCCTGTCTACCAACTCAACCTTATCAACAGCACAAAAGGGTTGGCTGAATACCTTTCACAATACGGCATTGCCCTAGACCAAAAACTCATTGAAGAGTATCTGGATCCACAAGACTTGCTGGTTGTATTTGGCAATGTACTTACGGGACTGGGCAATGCACTGTCCAACACTTTGCTGATTTTATTAACAGTTGTGTTCATCCTTCTCGAGGCCTCTAGCGTGCCCAAGAAGCTCTTAAAAATGTCCGATGACCCCGAAAAATTCACCAATCGCTTTAAGAGTGCTGTACGCAGTATTCAGCATTATATGGCGATAAAAACATGGTTGAGTTTAGCGACTGGCATTGCGGTGTATGTGTTGCTGCTCTTCACAGAAACGGACAATGCGCTGTTGTGGTCTGTCCTTGCATTCGCCCTAAATTTTGTTCCCAACATAGGTTCACTTATCGCGGCAGTGCCGGCTATCCTGATAACGATGCTGCAATTCGATATCTGGAATGGCATTGTGGTTGCCATTGGCTACGTGGCCATCAATTTTGTTATTGGCAACATTCTCGAACCGCGCTACTTGGGAAGTGGCCTGGGGTTGAGTTCACTCGTAGTGTTTTTGTCGTTGATTTTCTGGGGTTTCATCCTCGGTCCGGTCGGAATGCTGCTTTCAGTTCCGCTCACAATGGTGCTAAAAATTGTCTGCGAATACAATGATCGCACCAAATGGCTAGCAATTCTATTGGGCGACGAACGATCTATATAGTGACACATTCTCAAACAATACGCTCTTAGCATTTCAATGGAAGATATTCCCGTTCAAATTTGGGTTTTGATAGGCCTTACTTCGGCGATCAGCTGGATTGCGCTCAATGATCCCACCAAACAAATGCGATACATGTTTAACATTGGCAGTATTCTTCAGAATCGTCAGTACGAACGCATTGTCACCTCAGGCTTTCTGCACGGCAATCTGTTGCACTTGTTTATCAACATGTATGTGCTGTTGAGCTTCGGGTCCTTCTTGTACGCAGCTTTGGGTCCAATACCGTTTTTTACACTGTATTTTGGCAGTATGGTTGGCGGCAGCGCCCTTGCTTTGTTTGTGCGGCGCAATTATCCGCACTATTCAGCTGTTGGAGCAAGCGGAGCGATCAGTGGATTGGTGTTGGCTACTTGTTTGTTGCAGCCGAATTGGGAACTGCTCTTGTTTTTCATCATCCCAGCACCTGCGTGGTTGGCGGGAATAGGTTTTTTGGTGTGGAGTTTCTGGGGCATACTCAAGGGCACCAGCATTATTGGGCATGAAGCACATATGGGTGGAGCCATGGTTGGCATGGGAATGACCATACTATTTGTGCCTTCTGTGCTTGAAGTGCACGGAGAAATAGCGATACTTTTTAGCATACCAATTCTTCTCTTCATTGGCGTTGCATTGTTCAAACCCAATGCTCTTTCAGCTGGCTATGAGGCAGCACTGCGCGAGTACGAGTCTATGGCTCCGCAGCCGGTACAGTATTCAGAAGTTCGCGAAGAGCAGCTCGAAATGGAAAATGAACTCAATGGTCTATTGGAAAAGCTTCGAGAAGTTGGTTATGCAGGCATGAGTGACAAAGACAAGCAGCGCATGCAAGAGCTCTCTCAGAAAATACATGGTTCGTAAGCTCTTAGGCTCGCACAAAGTTTTCTATTCATTACGCCTAAATGCTGCTATGAATTGCCTGAAGTAGCCTTGTGGGTAATCGTCGCCAATTCCGTATGCTGTAGCCTTGCGGTCCTTGGGAAAGAACGCTGTCCCAAACACAAAATC